>SYLK01000789.1 GCA_005809115.1 Planctomyces sp.
CAGAATCGGCTCGAATCCAAACGTTTTCCTGAGTTGTTCCTGTAATCGCCCGCGTGAACGATCTGAAAGGGCACGGGCGGTACGCACTGACACGCGCCTGCGGCCGGCCAGTTCTTCCTGAGCCCGCTCCAGCAGCTGCCGGATCGAGCGGATCAGGCCGAATCGTCCATGTCGAATCAGTACCTGAAGGAAATTCACAAAGAACGGAGTTGCCTGCGGAGCGATCACACGCTGGACGATCGCCAGTTTCTCGTCGCGATTCAGAAAATCACCGCACAGCAGGTCGGCGAATCGCTGATCAGACGCCAGCACGTCGTCCACGAATGAAGCTAGTTCCTCTTCCGGACGTTCAATCCCGTTCACCCTGGCGGCTGCGAGATACGAGCGCGCGTAGAGCCCGGCAACGGCCACCGCCCCCGGGTCCTGCATCACATTTTCAGGCCGGGTCATCACTCGCTGTCCGGACATAGAAACCTCGAACCAAACAATCGCTGCGGTTTTCCGCCAGTCTGCCGAACCGCCCTGGCGCTGAACCAGAATCAGCCGGTCACCTCACCGCAGGCTGATCACCGAAATCAACCGATGTCGCAGGCGATCAGCGTGACATCCCGGCCAGCACATCATCCACCAGACGTTCCTGATCCGCATCCCGCAGGGCACGGCCCAGGACATGTTCAGTCGCGGTCATGACCTGACTGTTCACCGTCGCAAACAGCTCTGCCAGAGCTGCATCCCGGGCGAGATTGATCTCATTCTTTGCCCGTTCACGGATGGCATTGACTTCCTTCTGTGCCGCCGCCACCAGATCCTGGCCGGTCCGCTCGGCATCCCGCCTGGCTTCGGCCACCATCGCCTGGACCGTCTGTTCGGCGGCCTTCAGCTTCTGATTGTATTCGGCCAGCAGAGCCTGAGCCCTGCGATGGCCTTCCTCGGCATCAGAAATTGCCCGGCGAATACCAGCTTCCCGCTTGTCCAGTCCTGCGATCATGGGTGACCATGCGAACTTCTTCAGGACATACAGGAAGATCAGGAAGACGATCAGAGACCACAGTGCCAGGTCCGCCTTGAAGCCGATTGGAACTCCGGACTCCCCATGCCCGCCATGCTCCGCAGCGTGGTCGCCGGCCTCCGGCGAATGACCCGTCTGCGGCGAGGCTGCTTCGGCCTGGCCGGATCGGTCCGACTCTGCTGTCTGAGCGACCGGCACGGAGACCGAGGAACCCTGACCCTGTCCGTAGGCCGGAAGCGAGGAATTCGCCGCCAGCGGGATGAACAGGGATGCGACAATCATCGCGGACGACTGAAATCTCTGCCGTAGCATTGAGGCACCGTGCCAAACAGAAAACAGACGAAGAAGCCTCCACCGACCGTGATCGCAGTCAGGCGCTTTAACCACCGGAAGTCATGCAGACGATCAGAGCGAAAAACGTCGCCCCTTCGATCAGAGCTGCTGCCACGATCATGGCACCGCGAATATCGCCGGCCACTTCCGGCTGACGCGCCATGCTTTCTACTGCAGCGGCTCCAATTCTGCCGATCCCCAGCCCCGCACCCAGCAGGACGATCCCCGCCCCGAATGCTCCGGAAAAGCTGATGGATGCCGTGGCGTCCTGAGCCATAGCAGGCACGGACAGGGTCACAAATGCCGCAGCCAGCAGCCAGGCGAACTTCACAAATCGACTCACGAGTCAGTCCTCCAGGAATTGTTTCTTTTTCAGGTCGTTGCTCTTCAAACGAGAATGGCCGCAAACCGGATGCGGACCGAGAATTCATTCATCACAGACAGGCAGCCGCTCAATGCTCATGCACGGCACCGGCGATAAAAATCGTCGCCAGAAACGCAAACACATACGCCTGCAGGAATGCCACGAATAACTCGAGGCAACCAATGAAGACCTGCCCTACGATACTTCCGAATGTCACCACAGCCCACAAACCCAGTCCGCCGTGCGCCGCCTGGGCAATGAACCCGAGAATCACCGCCAGAACTGTGTGGCCGCCCATGATATTCGCATAGAGACGCACGGCCAGCACACTGTGCTTGATAAAGAATCCGAAGACCTCGATCAGGAAAATTCCCATGGTCAGAACTATGCCAAATGCTCCGGGGACTCCAGTGTCAGGCATCATGTTCCGAAAGAAACCTGCCGGCCCCATGGCGCGAAACCCATACAGCACCGTCGCACCAAACGCACACAGTGCCAGCGCTCCGGTCACGTTAATGCTGCCCGTCGCGGAACCGAGCCAGGGAATGGCCCCGAGCAGATTGCAGATCAGGATGTAGAAAAAACAGCTCCAGATAAACGGCAGATACTGGTCCGCCGGATGGGCTGCGGCACTGTGATTGTGCGCCACATGTCCGTGAGCATCCTGCCCGTGATCCGCATGCCCGTGGGCGTGCGCACCGTCCGAATGCTGGTCGTGATGATGATCACCGATTGTGGGGCGAACGACTTCATCCCGCAGGAACAACGCGATGGCTTCCCAGAAATTCCAGAAGCGACCACGCACCGGGGAGCCCCCGGAGATACGCGCAGCGAGTCCCCGAAAAATCAGAAAGACAATCACCGCTGCGACAACCTGCAGCAGCATGAACTTCGAGACCTGGAATCCCAGAATATTCGGCAGCAGGATATCCAGGACCCCATGACCATGCGCATCAGCCATTCCGCGGGGAATGTCAAATCCCGCAGCGTCACGCACATGATGAAATGGATCTGTCACTCCACCGGAACTCATGATTTCCACTGTCTTTCAGTCAGGATGTTGTGGACTTCTGCCGGAACAGGAACAGGGTTTCCACCATCAGTGCCAACAGATAAAATCCGATCAGCCAGCCATAAAATTCCCGTAGTCACAGATCCGGCCTGACCTGCCGCACCACGTTCGCCGCCACCGCGGTGAGCAGCATTCTCACGACTGACTGAACCAGAATCACAGCTATCCCG
>SYLK01000790.1 GCA_005809115.1 Planctomyces sp.
ACCTGACACATGTGCCTGTAAATCCGGCTCCGGACGTGCCTGTGGCTCGTGTTTGCAGGAACGCAGACCGTTGCGCAGAGGAGTCACCCTGCGTAACAGTGTGCGTGACGCCTGTGAAGGCGCTTGGGAGCGTCCCTGTCGACTTCACGTGCCGCCATTTCGGCATCCACTGGCCTCTGCCGACGGCACTTGGTGCAGGCCCGGTTTTGCCGCACAGGACGACCACGTTCCGGCTCTCTGGCCGAGCCGGAGACGGCGACAGGAGACACGCATCCGACGCTGCTGCTGGTGCGTGGAGGCGGGCGACGGTTGCAAGGCTCTTGGACCAACCCATTGCGGCTGCCGCTCCCATGGTCATACGAGCAGGAGGATCGTCATTGCGAGTCCAAGAAGAAGCGTCCCCAGGTGCACGAGCACCCGGCGCGGGCATTTCGGTATCTGGTGCCGTCACCCGGGTGGCGCCTGAGCGTCTGCTCGAGCAGCCACGCGCTCCCAAAGTCAATCAGCACCAGCCGCGAGGGTTCGCTCGCCACGATCAGGTTGCTGGGCTTGATGTCGCCATGGGCAATTCGGCGGCGGCGGTGAATGTGACCCAGGTCATGCGCGAGCTTCCGGATGAGTCGGACGGCTTCCACAGGACTGGGGCGCGCCCTGCGTCCGGACCTCACGTCACTCAGAAACTCCTTCAGGTCGATGCCGTGAACCCATTCGAGCGCCACGTACAGATCGCCGTGGACTTTGCGATAGTCCAGCACTCTGGACAGGACGCCGTTGTGGGTGGAGATGTCGTGCAGAACCCGGACGTGCTGCCAGGCGGCTGGCAGATCCGGGAGCACGAGGAGGCACCGTAGCGCGCCACGCGGCCCGGCCTCGGGGTCAAACGCCAGGCAGCGTTTTCGGCCGACGGCTCCCAGCTCGTCGAGAATCAGGTATCGGCGTCGCCCAATATCGAGCCTTCCTCGCACGGGCCTGTTCTTCCCGAGCACTCGCACGGTTCCGGGGAAGCACCTGCTCTGTGGCCGATTGGTGGTCATCGTGGGCTCCTCGCATCCAGCCGCGGCGGTCCGTTTTTGACCGGCCACTGACAAAGACTTTTGCACAAGGGTGTCAGCGAATACTGGTACCTGACACATGTGCCTGTAAATCCGGCTCCGGACGTGCCTGTGGCTCGTGTTTGCAGGAACGCAGACCGTTGCGCAGAGGTGTCACCCTGCGTAACGGTGTGCGTGACGCCTGTGAAGGCGGCTTGGAGCGTCCCTGTTGACTTCACGTGCTGCCATTTCGGCATCCGCTGGCCTCTGTCGACGGCACCTGATGCGAGCCCGGTTGTGCCGCACAGGACGACCACATTCCAGCACGCCGGATGAGCCGGAGACGGAGCCGGAGCCGGCGACAGGAGGCACGCAGCAGACGCTGCTGCTGGTGCGTGGAGGCGGGCGACGGTTAAAAGGCTTGTGGACCAACCCATTGCGGCTGCCGCTCCCATGGTCATACGAACAGGAGGATCGTCACTGCGAGTCCGAGAAGAAGCATCCCCAGGTGCATGAGCACCCGCTGCGGGCATTTCGGTGTCTGTGGCCGGAACCAGAACGGAAGTTCCAGCTGGAAATCTCCGACTTGAAGCACGTGCTGACGCATGTCTCCGATCACTATTCGCACAATCACCACAAGTCCGGCTGCCCAGATCCCAAACCAGCCGATCACCCAGGTCAGACGAACAGCCAGTGAGGGCATGCTGACGGGGAAATTCGTGGCGGCCAGAGTTACAGCACCCGACCAGTGAACCAGGCAGAGGAATGCGAGCAGTCGCGTGGCGGCGGTCTGTACCCGGGTCAGAGCGTTGGTGGGTGTGAGGACCGTCTGATTGATCGTTCGGCCCCACACGCCCGTCTTCTGCTGTGCCGCTGCCTTGTGTCGGTCTGCCAGCCACACCCTCGACTTGACGGGCGGCCCGACCGGAATACCGATTGCTGCGGCCAGCTCGCAGGTGTGGGGCCGACGATGTTCCGGAAGCTGAAACAGTGTGTCGAGGAGGAGGTGCGGCAACTGGGAGGCAAACGGAGCGCGGCCAAGCAGCTTCTGGCGGACGTGTGTGTCCCATTTCGAAGCCGCTTCGTCGCTGGCGCATGTGGAATCAAACCCGAGCAGCTCGACAAGCAGGGTGTCCCGGGCAAATCGGTCGCTGAAGGGTCTGACATCCTGTGAGGCAGAACCCGCGACAAGGCTCGGTGGGCAATAGTCGGGAGTGCCGAACGTGCCACCTTCAGCGGTGCTCAGGCTGGCCAGTTCGTCAGCAACGGGGCAGACAAAGGCGTCAAAGTCGATGAAGCAGAGCACGGGGCTGCCCGATGTGGCCGCAGGATCCAGCACCAGGTTTCCGTGAGACAGATCCCCGTGGATGAAATTCCGTCGTTCGAGGATGGCCAGTCCCGCGATGAAGTCACGCACGGCGCGTCGCCGCAGGTCGTCCGTCCATTGTACCGCTCCGGATGTGATGTCGGCCTTGATCTCCTGCCAGGGTCGTCCTGGCGCTGCGACAGACAGTAAACACGAGAAGTCGAAGCGGATCGATTTTGGCCGCGTGGCCGGACTGCCCGTCACCCAGGTCACTGGAGCCGCCAGGAACTGCGGCGCCCATCCGCTGGCCTGCTGCCCAGCGAGCCACTGAGCGCGTCGGACTCGCTTCTCCGTGATTCGCGTCTGGTCGAAAAACTTCGCGTAGTACACCACGCGTCCCTGGGCATCCAGCAATGGACAGGCAATCCCCTCGCCACCGGATTTCCAGGGAGGTTCACCTGGGTAGCGCGGATCAAAATCGGCGAAGCGGAGCGTCTGGCCCTGGACCTTCCACTCCTTTCCGGCAATATCTCTTGCCTGGAGCTGTGAGATACACAACAGGTCGTACTGAGAGAGTTTCATGGTCATCCCCGCCGATTGTCAACAACCGCCAGCGTCAGGTTGTCCTGATGGTGCGCGGGCGAGGCGGTCAGCAGTTCCTTCACCCAGTCTTCGGACGGGTTACCTCGGTCAGACGGAGGCTGCTGCAGCGAACGCCCGATGAAATTCCTCTCGGACGAAAGTCCGCGATCGATCCCGTCGGTAAACACGGCCAGTGCATCGTCAGTCCCGAAACGTCTGTCGTGCCATACATCGAACCCTCCGAACGGGTTTGCTGGCCCCAGGCAGGTGACCAGTGAAGTCGTGACGTCAGACGTCATGAGTCGCTGCAGCCTTCCTCCCTGCACGTGCATGGCTCCGCCGTCGCCGACGGCAGCCAGGAAGGCGCGATCGCGGACTCCCCAGGCAAGCACCAGGGTCGTCTGCAGCAGCAGTCCCTCATCAAGGGTGAACCTCCAGGTGGCCACGTGGTCGCCTGCCGGACGAGACTCCTCAAAATGTTCGTGGAACAGCTTCGCCAGGTCGAAGAGCGAGTCCGCCGCGCTTTGCATGGCCCGCGTCGCCTGTGCACGCGGTGACAGATCCGCATGGACCAGGAGGGCCTCGGTGCTTTTCCAGCATGCGGCCTCCGCTCCCCATTCCGCGCGGAACGAGGACGTCACCCCGTCGGCCACAGCGACCATCCACTGCAGCGGGCAGCGCCGGTCCGCTGCCCGCCAGGCAACCACAAAGTCCTGATTCTCGTCCTTGCTCTGACCTGTCGGCCCGTATTCCGTGTGGATGGCGATCCGGGGCAGGCCACCCCGCAGACAGTCCGATCCAAATCGGAATTCACCGTGCGAGGCAAGCACACGCTGCGCCTGGTCTGCCTGCCGGGCACGCCGCTCGGCCAGCCGAGTTGCAAAATCCCTGCTGCTTGTCATGAGTGGAGACTCAGCCGCTTCATCTGCTCGGCGATTGCGCGAGAACCCGGAGCACAGGAACTCCCGATCTCTGCCAGAAACCGAGTCAGGAGGCGCAGGTCCCCCACGCGCAGATAACACTCCGGCGAAGCGATCGCACGAAGCGTGCGTTCATCCAGGTCTTCGTCTTCGCAGGAGATTCCGGCTGCGGCGATCGTCACCGGACAGCCGTCGAGTTCGAGCGACCTGATCTTCTTCGCCGGGCCGAGCGGGTCGCCGTGGTTGTTCATCCCGTCGGAGAAGACGAGCACAACCGGCAATGGGAAGGCGTCACGCCCGGGATGCGTGGCCATGTGCTGGATGTAGCGCGACACACCGACATGGGCGAGCTCGAGAGCCTCGGCGAGATTGGTGTTCCCGCCGCTGCCTTCGATCAGGATCTGGTTCGGATCAATTTCGCGGACCGGCACAGCATCGCAACCCGGATCGACGGCAGCGTGAGTGCTGAAGGTCAGCAGGGCGAAGCGGAAGCAGGACCGGTTGGGTCCCCGCGGCCCCATCGTCTGGCAGCGGAGAAGCATCTCCCGGATTCCCTGTGTGGCCGCACTGGCCTTTGGGCCCATCATTGAGGCACTGTCGTCGGCAATCACGCACACCAGTTGAGGACGGGTTTCATTGGCACGTCGCAGCATGGGTTCCTCACTTTCTCGTTTTCTCGGCAGGGTAGGGTGTTATCGGAAATAAAGGACTCGGGTCACTCTCGACGGTGTTCTCGTACGGCAGTGCATTGTGTGCGGGCAGCAGATGATTCGTGTGCAGCGGCAGCGACAGCGACAGTTCACGCAGTGGCAGCGATGTGGGCGGCAGATCGGCACCACGGGCCGGCAAACCCTGTGAACCACGGCGTGTCCTTGTGGCGCTGACTGTTGTGAATCGCTGCGCCTGGTGGCCGCGCCTGACAGTCGAGTCCCGACGGCCTTTCCATCCGATTCGGCCAGCATTTCCGTCAGCTGGCTCTCCAGACCAGCAACTCTCGTCATGCCGCCGTCGAGGTATTCCACAAGCACCGGGATGCGCGAAACCTCGATCGAGGGCGTCTGCACGTTCGACGGATCGGAGTCGGATCTGAGCAATCGCTCCCATAAGTCGAGTTGTGCCCAATCCGGCTTCACGACGTCCTTCATTGCGGCGAACTCCCGAAGCTGGTCAGAGTCCGCAGCGATGCGTCGTCCCGCGTCACTGGATTCCAGCTGCGTGGTCCTTGCCGTCCACGACGTGCACGCACTCCGGAACGCATCCAGTTTCTGGAGTGCTTCCGTTCTGCGAGCCTGTGCGTTCCTGTGCTCGGCTGGTGGTATTACCGGCGGCTCCGGGACGTCATGAGCGATCTCTGCGGTCATTTCAGGGGCAAAGGCCGGCGGCTGCGGATTGGCCCGAGGCTCGTCGACGTCTATGGAAGTCTGCTGCCGGATATTCGTATCCGGTTCCACGGTTGCGACCTCCGACGGCCGTCCGGAACTTGTCGCCAGAGTCAGCGGCTGTTTGAAGGTCGCGTAGCCGCAGAGCAACAGCCAAGTCAGCACACACCAGGCAAGCACTGCTCCGGTGGCACCCTGGAGGGAGTAGGTGCATCTCGTCGCCTGAATCATTCTTCGGTCTCCGGAAGTGATACCGTCATAGAACGTCGCCAGCGTCGGTCACTGCGACCGCGCCGGCATTTTCGGTTTCCTTATTCGCCGGCACGGAGGCCCAGCCGGTCGGCCAGTTCGTGTGCGGGAACCCAGTCGAACCGGTCGCCGCAGTCGCTGCGATACAGCCGGCCGTTCTTTCCCCGGGTCCACTTGATGCGGCGGACATTTGCGGTGGTTTCGGGCGAGGACTTCTCCGGCCTTCCCCAAGGGCAGCCGCGACATGGGTTGCCGACTGGAACATCAGGCACCATCCGGCGACTGGCCACGAGCAGGAGCATGGCTCTCAGATCTTCCACGGTGCGAGGCAGTTCCTTCTGGTACCTTTCGAGGTTGGGCACGGTGACGCCGTCGTAACCCCGTCCAAAGAGGACCACGCTGTATGGCGCCTCTCCTCCCTCAGTCTCAGTGACAAGGCGGCAGTAGGCAGCCATCCGAAGGAAGTGCTGATGGCCGAGCTTCGCTTCGCCTCGGATCTTGCGAAACACCGGAATTCGGAGTGAACCCCGGTGGAGCACACGCCAGGGCGCTCCAGCAAGTCCGAGTGACTGGTTGCAGAAGGGGGCATCGTATTCGTAGGAGCAGAATCCCGCCTTGAGCAGCGACCACCAGTTCGTGCTCTGCATTTTCGGGAGCTTCGGATCGGGTTCGCAGACCGGGCTCCGCCTCATCGCCCGCAGCCTCAGGGCAAGCACGGCGATGTCTCTGATCAGACCGACGCAGCGAACGACTGTGAAGGCGAGCTGAGTGATTCCTGCAGCCGTCGGGAGGCGACTTGTGAAAAGACTGGACAACACGACCAGGATGGCGAGCACGGTGCCTGACCACGTCAGCAGGCGTCGCAGAGACGAAAATCTGGCCGCGATGGTTTCCTCGATCTTTCTCGCGTCAAAATCGGGAAGGAAGTCGATCCGGGGAGCCCGCCTCCATGTCTCGGCCCCTTCGTCGGCCGGCACTTTTTCCCACGCGTTCACGGCCGCCCGAGGACAGAATACGAACTCGGCAACGACGTGGACGCCGATGAGAGACGTGAAAGGTTGTGACGGATTCGGTGACGGATTCTGTGACGGGGCAGGGGTCTTGTTCACGGTGAGTTCTCTCAGAAAATGTCCGGAGGGTTCGCGTCAGAAGTTTCTGAAATACGGACGTGTCAGGTGGGTGCGTGGTTGCACGAGGCAAGAACGTGAAGGACGTCGCCGATCGTCTTCGGACGTCCGCTCGGCCGCAGAGATAAGCAGTCACGGGCCGTGGCCCAGACCTTCTTTGGCAGGCCGGTTGCGGCGAGCACCCTGGCTTCGTCTCCGCGGGCGGGAGGTCTGCCGCAGGCGGCGTGTGCCAGGACCCGTCCCCAGCTATAGATGTCTGCTTGAACGGTGGTGACGCCCCCTTCGATCTCCGGAGCCCGATATTCGTCCGCTGGCCAGTCCGCTGACACGGTGGGGCTCCCGTCGAGCAGCTTCGCAAGCTCAAAGTCGGTCAGTACCGCCTGCCGGCCTTCCTCTGTAATCAGGACCCGCTCCGGCGCCAGTTCGCGAACGACGATTTCGGCTTCGTGGAGGACCTCGAGGCCCCTGGCGATCTGAATCATGAGTTCCATCAGATCTGCCAGCTCGAGCGGTCCGTTCGCGAGGCGTGCAGAAAGCGATGTGCCGCCGGTCCAGCGATCGATCACCCACCACTCGTTTTCGCCGTGTTCCGGATGGACGCTGAGGTTCTCCGCCACGTGCGGACTCCGGCGGATCCGCTCGCAGACAGTCGGATGCCGCAGCAGTTGTTCCCGAATCGACTCGCGTCCTGCCACCGACAGATGTTCCAGATCGAATCGCTTTCCTCTGGCCTGACGTCCTGAGACGTACTTATGTTCCAGGCGGCAGACCCGATACTGCAGGGCGTTACTGGCCGTGATCCATGGGCCGAGCGTCTCCGCAATCCGCCACTCGCCACCGATACCGCACGTTTCGCCCGGCCCGCTGGCTGGTTGTTCGCTGTTCTCCATCAGGTGTTCGATCGCGGTATTCAGTGCTCGCGCGATCCTGATCGCCGTGTCCCGATAGACGGCCCGCCCGGAACACGCCTTCTGGACCGTATTTCGGGAGACATCCGCCTTGATCGCCAGGGCCTCCTGAGAGAGCCCTCGGCGTGCCATTGCTCGGTCCAGTTGCACGACACTGAGTCGCACGGTACCGCGCGACATTCGGCGTCCGTCATCCAATCGCAACATCTCATTCCTCCGGGTGTTGAAACAACGTTCTGGACAGGATCCACACATCCTCTCAGCGGCAGATCGCAACTTGTTGCGACCCCGCAACGGGCCGGCAGGCCATGGTCACCATGCGGCCGTTGTTGAGCCGCGACGAGGAAAGTGGCGTTTGCCTCCGGCCGCCCGAGACGGACTCCACAAGCTGACTCAGGTCACACGTGGCCGATCACTGGTCACGCACGCTGCCGAGCCACCGGCTCGATCAATCGCCGCACGACCCACCTTCGGACACCGCCAACCACCCGCATGACGCCCTTCACAGGAGTCTGGAGATATCCCCGGACGCGATTCAGATATGCCTGTACCGACTGCTCCTCGAGCCGGGCCAGTCGCTGCTCGACGGACTCCAGGGCCATCTGCACTTCGCTCTGTGCATGGAGCCTGCCCAGCAGAGCCTCCTGCACCGACTGCAAGTCGCCCCGGATCGCTTCCGCCTGCCTGCCCACGTCATTGAGTGCGGCATCGCTCCGAGCCAGCCCGCTGTCGACGCCGCTGGCCAGCCGCCGCAGTTCGCTCACCAGAGACAACTCACAATCTGCGACCTCGCCCCGCAGTTTTTCGTGCAGCTGCTCGAGGCGGCTGTCCCAGACACTCTGAAGCGACGTCATCTGTTCCTGCAGACGGAGCTCGGTGAGTTGCGCCGTGGTGGCATGGTCAGCGATCTGCTGCTTTGCGTCCTCAGCAAAGCCGAAGGACTCATATTCGACTTTCTCCAGCTGATCCGTGCACTTCTCCATGCGACTGCGAAGGTCTGAGACAAGATTCTCGAGCAGCGGTGACACGCTCTGCAGGAGAGCCTGCCCCAGGGCATGTTCCGGTGACATTGGGGGACTTTCCGGAACGGACTGCTCTCTGGCCGGGCTACTGACAGATTCTGCAGGGGACTGGTGTCTCGACTTCATAAGAAACTCCATCATGGGAAGGCGTCGATTGGGTTGACATCGGGTACCGTGATCAGCGTATTGCTCGAACTCATCGTGTGGGCCGACATGCAGAACTGTGGTCTCGCCGGCCCTGACAAAGAACGTCACCCGGAACGAATTTCCGATCGGATAGTGCCAGACATTCCGCCACGCGTGCCCCTTGACGTCTGTGCAGAACTCCCAGCGCTGGCTGGCAAATGACTGAATCACCATTTCGCGGGTGACGTTGTCGAGCTTCGACACCTGTTTGGTGGCGGCCTTGCCAATCCAGTGAAACCTGATCAGACCAGTCCGCTGGCGTCGACTGGTCCGGGGTGAACTGGCCGGGGATGGTGCATTCATACTTTTCTCCTGTGGTTCTGTGCTTCTGAAAATGTGAGATCAACGTCCGAGAACTGCCGTTTACGTCGAGAGCCGACCCCACCCGGTTCGGCGCGAATCGGTTGCAGTCGGCACCGAAAGAATCTTCCGGTTCTCCTGACCGGGGTCAGCCCGATCGGTGCCCAGAGTTTGCCCAACTCGGATCGCGTTTCGGTTGCCTGCTGCCGGTGCGTCACGGCCGAATCGCTGGCGCGAACAAGCGTAATCCTGGTCAGTGAGTAATGGCCGTTGCTGCGCCTGCGCAGCACAGCTCTGTTCGTCGCGATCCAGTCCACTACCGAACGCTGGTCGCGTGACGAAACTGCCGATGATCGATCCGCCTGCACGGCCGTGCCGCGTTTCAGCACCTGGCTGGCTGAAGCTCTGTGACTTGCCACTTCTCGTGACTCCCCGCAATCATCCCTTCGAATTTCGTTCGTCTGAGCCAGCGTCGCGTCCACTCGACAGAGCTCGGCGCGAATCGTTCGCAGCCGGCACCGACAGAATCCTCCGGTTTTCCTTACCGGGGTCAGCGCAATCTGCGCCAGAAGCTGGCCCAACTCGGGTCACATTTCGGCTCGCAGCCGCCGGTACCTCACGGCCGAATCGCTGGCACGAACAGGGGCAAGCCTAATCCGTGACGAGTGGCAGTTGCTGCGCCTGCGCAGCACACCGCAATTCGTCGCGCGCAGGTCCGGCGCCGAATGCTGATCGCGTGGCGCATTTGCCGATCAGCTACTGACACTCCGCAATCAGGCGAGCCGGGATCGGCACGAAGGTTCGGCACCTGGAACAGGGCGGTCAGGACGGCTGCGCGTGAATTCAGCAGCGAGGCCTGTCCACGAGTGAGCAGATTCGGTCAGGCTCAGGGGGACGCCGACTGAGCGGCGCCTCAGTTCAATGCCGGCTCGGGACGCTGCGCCGGCGGCCGCTCCGTGTCATGTACGTGCCAGGACAGTGTGGCGAAACCATAGCGAGCGAAATCCGCTGATCGCAGGCTGCTGCCGACTCCTGCCTGATAGTGG
>SYLK01000791.1 GCA_005809115.1 Planctomyces sp.
CATCGAGTCCCACCGTCGCCAGAAACTCCTGTCTGGCCTGTTCGACCTGTCCGGACAGTTCCAGCACGGCAGGCAGCCGAGTCAGATCACCGCCGGGATCTGTGGCGCTCCGCGTGGCCTGACTGAGTCCCTCTCGAATCCAGGAGCCCACCTGACTGCTGAATTCGGCGGGCGACTGAGACTGCCGACCACCGGCCACGGAGTTTCCAATCCGGGTTGATGTCAGCAGTGTCAGTCCACAGCGGACCACACTGTCGGCGGGTTCCGGTGGCTGCAGTGCATGTGTCGCATAGAACACGGACAGCGGAGTTTTTTCAGCGAACCAGCGCAGGCGAATTCTCGTGACGCGTTCGGTCACGTTCAGGACGAGCGAAGTGCGATCCGGCCCGTCCCATCGGGCCGGCCCGTCCGACTCCACCTGAGTCACCAGAATACCCTCCGGAATCGGAATCCAAAGCGGGTCACGCAGAGTGTCCGAGACGACGATCAGCAGCGTCTGAGCGACTGCCGATTCGTCCGGCGGAATGAAGGCGATCGTGTCGGAAATCACAAGTCGCCGCGACTGCGGTACAAGTTCCGGAACGGCGGTGTGAGTCATCGCAGGGAGGACGACGGAGGCTGCCCTGGCGAGAGCCTGATCCTGTGCGGAGAGCGACCGGAAGCGAGATTCCGCAGTGACTCCGGGAATTTCGAATGCAGTCACGGCTTCGGACAACCAGGCCGGGATCAACAGACCGGCGCCCGGCAGCATGGCCACATCCGACTGACGCTCGGCCCCGGGTTTCTGCTGGCCAGGTGTCAGATCCTCGTTGACCAGAACCGGGCCCCATTTGACGTCAAAAGGAAATTCCGGAAGGGCCACGACGTGTCTGGCATCAGGTGTCGCCGGCAACACTAGAGCCCATCCGAGCGCAACATCCCGCGGGACTGTGTTCTCCGTGGATTCGGACCAGCGAAATTCGTTACCGAGGCGTTCAATGGGCTGAACCCGGCCGTCCAGCAGAACCCGGGGCGGTTTCAGGAACGCGATATCCGGCGGCAGAGTCAGTCGCTGGGCATCACGTCCTGGCGGGATGTTCTCCAGCTTAAGAATGACAAACGCCCGCTCATGGTCCCGGAGCACAGCCGCCGCACCATCCACAACCGGCCGTCGGCGCCGTCGGAGTACGACCGGCAGTTTCTCGTCCACGACATGGAACCGCCACGATGTGCCGATTCCCAGGACATCCTCCGACGATAACCTCTGGTCCGGCTGCGCCCCGCCTGCGTCCGCCAGTGTGAAACCGGTCAGGCCGGTGCCGGACAGGGTCAGCAGCGACTCGAGAATCTGTACGTCCTGCAGCTGCGGCGCGAGAAGCGGGACCAGTTCGTCTTCCGTGCTGATCCGCTGATGACCTCTGATCAGCAGCCGATGCACTCCGCTGGTGCCTTCCTTCAGCAGCAGCGTGAGCTGATCGCCATCCCGGTGCCATTTGTCGAGTCGATTGGCCTCGCCGGAAAGAACCTGAACTTCGCTGATCTCGATCGCAGGAGCGATTCTGATCCGATGACGGAACAGTCTGAGTACTGCTGTATCGACGTCTGCCTGATACGTCCAGTCCGCACCACGCTCATGACAGACGACAGACTGCTGGACCTGCACTTCGCTGTGTGACGAACGAGGAACCAGCCGGAAGGTGGCTGCAGGAGCTTCCGGAGGCAGTTCAAATACCACATCCTGTCGCCTGAGCCAGAAACCCATCGCGGCTGGTATCTCCGACACGGGAAGGGGGGTTACGGCAGGCGCAGACTGATCACCGACCTGATCTCGCCGGACGGAAAGGTCTGGTGTGGTTCTGACTGCGACCAGCACCCGCTGCGGTGTCCTGCAGCCGGACACCCGCCCCAGCAGATCCAGCGGGACGACATGCGTGAGTGGTTCCTGAGCGGTGAGAGCCAGCAGCTTCAGCTCAAGTCTGAAGTCGCTGCCGTCGAGTTCCGGCAGCTGAATCTCCACAGACTGGCCCGGCGCTGTCCATGCCTGCTCCCCGATGCTGCTGGTCAGACCCACCACACGATATCCTGGTGGAATCGGCAGGCTGACCTCGTGGGAGAGGCGATTCCATCCGCGGATGCGATAGACACAGGTGAGCAGGGGCTGCCCGGACAGCATTTCGCAGATCGCGAAGAACTCCAGTTCAGCCGGCTCGATGACGAGTTCGCGATCGCCGTGTCCCGTGCTGGTCCGCAGGACAACGCTCAGGACATCGGCTGACGAGAACCCTTCAATTCGTATCGGACCGGCATCAGGACTGCACGACTGAATCTGGTCGTGCGCCCGAACGATGGCCTGAGTGACAAATTTTCCGACACTCTCGATCGTGAATTCGGCTGCCGGCGCGGGAACGGCCGGAAGTCGAAACGACAGTCCGCCCGGGTGCCGGATGACTGCCGGACGGACTTTCAGTACGACCGTGCGTCTGTCCCATCCGGGTGGCGGACCGGGGTGTGAACCGCGCGACAGGCTGTTTTCCGTGTCGGATCTGAGTGGAGTCGGCACCAGAGAACTGACCGCGGGAATCAGTACGTCCAGTCGACCTGGCGTCGACGCCGACGGGAGCGCCGGCTGGCCATCAATCTGACACTCCACGGGTCGGGCATCCTGCAGTGGGATGCTGAACCGGCAGGAGTCGCCTCCGGCACGAACCGCCAGGTCCATCGTCAGCACAGTTTCCACGGCATCGAAATTCTCAGCCACAACCTGAATCTTCAGGGCAGTCACAACCACCCCGGGATTCTGCCGGGATGCCAGCTGCTGCGCGAGTTCCCAGCGAGCGTAGAGAGCCTTCCGCACAAACTTCAGATGCTCTCCGAATCCGGCCGTCTCCAGCATCAGCACGTCCGGTCCCGCCGACTCCGCCGACTCCGCCGACTCCGCCGTGGCTGCCGCGGCTGCCGGTGGTTCTCCGGCGGGAACCTGTGCCGAAGCGACGGCTGCCCCGAACGTGAACAGGAGGGCGATCACGGAACCCGCCATGGCGGAACGATTCAGAGACCGTGAAAGGACACTTCGTCGCGGCAGCAATTGCTCGCCGAACGAGAGAAACATGCCGATAATGAGTCCCTGGAACAGTCCGTTCAGTGCCGCTTCCAGAGGCAGCCATGCCGCGATCGCCCGGATGCTTCCGATGACAATCGCCGCAGTCGCCACGACTCGCCGGTGCCGCGCTACCGTCCGCCGACCCAGCCAGCAGCCGACCGCGACCATACTCAGGAGACTGAACTGCAGCGCATTCCGGAAACGCACGCAGTCCAGCCGCAGTGAAATCGCAGGAGACCCGGAACCGCTGACTGTCACCGTCAGACTCTGCCAGTCCGGCTCCGACAACAGAGCCTGGCGCCTGACAAAAGACTCTGCGACCCCGGGGCTGCGGGGCGGCTCTGACGCGTCCGACCCTGTCTGCGTTCCGGACCTCGCCTGCTCCTGAAACTTTCGCAGCAGCTGGTCTGTCGCCGATGCCGTTACGCTCGCAGATGTGAACCGATTGACCGCATTGTCCGCAAACACTGGTCTCAGTGCGGGGCTGATCAGGAGATGGTGTGAGCAGAAACGGAATGGCATTTCCGGCGAAAATGGCACCGTGAGCCGAGTCGTTGCCGTCCATAGGGATTCGGGAACTGTGGCGCTCCACCTGAGAACGACCACGCAGCTGGTCGTTTCCCGCGGGAGCGGAATCTGAACCTGATCACCCGAAGTGACCAGCTGAACGCGGCGGCCGTTGACTTCCGCGACGGGAATCAGTCCAGGTGAAATCGTCACCGGCAGTGCCTCCGCCGCACGGCTCTGACGCAGGTGGGCCACAGCCAGGACGTCATGCGTCACGCCGGCCGCATCGCAGTCCATCAGGTGAAACACGTCGACGTCCATCCAGCCCGACACATCCTCCGGGGTGGAACGGCCCGCCTGTTCGGGCTGGGCAGCGGGGGATTCGCTGGTGGCGGCAGCATCCCCCGGAACAACCGGAGCTTCCGCCCGCAACCCGGACAACCCGGAATCGTCCGGGGACTGCGGGAGAACCTCGAACGGCAGCACGGGAACGTCGGCACGGCTGTCCGTCGGGCTCTCAGTCGGGATCTCCGACGGGCGTCCGCTCAGACTTTCGGTCGACGCTGGTATCCCCGATGGCATCACATCGAACGCCGCGGCATCCTCCGGGATCGCGGCGCCTGAAAGGACCGGGAACTGCTGCCTCACCAGCGTCAGGCTTACGGGACGCAGCGGCAGGCTGCGGAAATCAGCCGTGTGCCGGAATGCCGACAGTGACGGCAGTACCACCAGCCTGGCGGACGTTCGCCGCATGCCGAGCCCCGAATGCAGGGGCAACTCTGCCAGAGCGGCGCCGGATGACACCGCCTCCGTCAGTTCGGACTGCTGCAGCTGAAACTCCAGTGTCTGCTGATTGCGCGCTTCCAGCGACTCCGGCAGGTGGACCGTCACTGTCCCATGTGCTGTCTCTGCGTTGGCGTGCCGCGTCTCGCTGAACAGCAGCTTTCCGCTGACGGCATATCGCACGGCCATCACCTCCCATCCTGCGGCGACCGGCCAGGAGAGCTGCAGCACATCGCCCTGGTGACCTGTAACGGCCACCACACAGCGGGCTGCGATCAGCCGGCCGGAAGAACCGATGACCGCAGCAATGTCCTCGCTGATCTGTGGATTTCGCGACGAAGTGTGTGCCAGCGCCAGGCCACCGACCGCGAACCGGGTCAACTGATAGACCCGCGAGTTGTCCGGTCCGGCTACGACATCTCGCTCTTCAATTCCCTGCAGATCCCAGCCAAGCAGATCCGTGGATGAAGGCACGGTGAGACTGATCTGCGAAACCGGCAGAACGACCGGACCTGAGGCTCCGGCTGCCGTTCGCTCCCAGCGAACCGGCGTCAGCAGCGGCAGCTCCCATGTGCCTGACAACGGCTGCACGGTGCTGGCCTGTATGGAAACTGCGGATCGTCGGGAATTCCCCGGGAGATTCAGGTTCAGTTCCTGAATACCGGATTCCGTGGAAACAGTCCAGTCGAGGGGCCGCTGATCGTTGATCACCACGTCCCGGATACGGACATCTGCGGGCAGGTGAACGCGGAGCCGGGAATTCAGAGGAAATTCGTCGGGCAGCCGCATGGTCCAGCGCGAGGCAAGCCCGTCTCCGGTCATCGTATGAAACGCTTCAAGGCCGGCAAGTGAAATCGGGGTTCCGGTCGCTTCGGACCGTTGCTTCCTGCAGCTGACGGTGAGCCGGGATGCTGCTGACGGGATGATGTTCCAGCGGCTCAGCTCGCCTTCCGGCCACGGTCCCAGAACCAGTCCGTTGCTGCTGCTGACATCAAACTCCGCCGTGGTTCTGAGTTCCATCTGGCTGGTCATCGCGCCCGGCAGCTCAAGTCGAAACGTCACCAGCTCCCCGGCAATGTGCCCGGCAGCCGACCAGGTGGCA
>SYLK01000792.1 GCA_005809115.1 Planctomyces sp.
CAGCGACTGTGTCGCCTCCGGGACATCGGAGCAATCATTTCCGCAGAACTCCTGCCAGTGACAGACCGGATGGAATGCCGAATCGGGTCAGGCACCAGCGTTCTGCAGCTGCCGCAGTCAGCAGCGCCCGGTTGGTGAACTGTGACACCTGTGGAAAATCGGGCCGGTCACGGTTCGGAAACAGCTTTTCCCAGCTGCGGACGGCGACCGCGGCCGGCAGAGTGAAACTGTTCCAGTAGTTCAGCCACTGAACGCGAAACCCGGCTGCACAGGCATGCTGCCGAAACTCACGGGTCGTATACCGCCGAAAATGCCCCAGCTGTTCGTCCCAGCGGCTGTAGAGCCATGGGTGTGCCGGCACAGTCAGGATCACACAGCCGTCGGACGCAAGAATGCGGTGCACGTGTCTGAGCACTTCGACCGGAGAAGCCACATGCTCAAGGACATCCAGCAGCACGACGGCTCGCACTGTTCCCGCGGCATCCGGCCAGGGCTGCCCCAGATCATGCACCCGGACATCCTCGATACCGCGGTCACGGACGTGCCGAACCGATTCCGGCATCAGGTCGTACCCGCTGACATCATATCCCAGCCGGGAGAACTCGACGAGGTTCCGACCGGATCCGATCCCGCCTTCCACCAGCCGGCCAGGGGCTGGACAGTGCCGTTGCAGCAGTCTGGTCACCAGCTGCCGTTTGGCCACGTGCCACCAGTAATTGTCTTCCAGCTCGACCAGTTCCTGCAGGTGGCTGGGATCCATGATGACGAAGGCTCCGGGAACGGCTGTGAGGGGAACCGGGACGTCCGCCGCTGCGCACTCACACCCACGGCAGGAGAATGGCAACGTATGGCAGACAACTCGAACCTAGCATGGCTTTCCGCGGGCACCTGTCCCGGAGCGTCGCGGGAAACGGTTTGTGCCGATCTGCCGGAAACTATGACGATTGTGCGAAAGATGTTGAATTCCGGAAACAAGTCGCTTTGACCCGGACGGTCGGTTTGACTGTGGTCTCGGCTCGGTGCGTTCTGTACACTGCTGGTTTGATCTGTGGGGGAAACCGGCAGGGGCAGTGGAGTGCGGAACATGCAGGCCAGGCAGTGGAGACCATGGAACTGGGGAGTGACAGGTGTGCCGCAGGTCGTCATGCTGATCGTGTGGCTGGCAAACGGATCCGGCATGGCGTCTGAACTTCCGGCGGTGGATTTCGACCGCCAGATCCGGCCACTGCTGGCCGATCGCTGTTTCGCCTGCCATGGTCCTGACGAAGCCGCTCGCCGGGGCGAGCTGCGTCTGGATGAAGCGCACCGGATCACTGGATCCGACCGGCCCGTCGTGGTACCGGGGGATCCTTCCGGAAGCCTGCTGTATCAGAGGATCACTTCGGCGGACCCCGAGCAGGTGATGCCGCCCACGGATGCTCGCAAGCACCTGTTCGAGGACGAGAAAGAACTGATCCGACGGTGGATTGACCAGGGCGCGCCGTGGGCGCTGCACTGGTCGTATGCGCCAGTGGTGAAGCGTGAGCCACCGGCGGTTGTCGGCGTGTCTCACCCGGTTGATCAGTTCATCCGCGATCGTCTGCAGCAGGCCGGGATGCGCTGGTCGGCTGAAGCGGACCGTGTGACCCTGATCCGGCGCATCTATTTTGATCTGACCGGCCTGCCACCAGAATGGGAGCAGGTTGAGGCGTTTGTCCGCGATGGTTCTCCGAACGCCTGGGAAAAGGTGGTCGACGAACTGCTGCAGTCACCGCATTTTGGCGAACGACTGGCCATCTACTGGCTCGACGTCGTGCGGTTTGCTGACACCAACGGGTATCACTCCGATGAACCACGCCGGATCGCTCCGTATCGCGACTACGTGATTCGGTCGTTCAATACGAACAAGCCGTATGACCAGTTCGTGGTGGAACAGCTGGCGGGGGATCTGCTGCCGGACGCGACGACCGAGCAGCAGGTGGCTTCGGGCTTCAACATGCTGCTGCAGACCACCAGTGAAGGCGGTGCGCAGGCCGCCGAATACATTGCCAAATACGCGGCGGACCGCGTGCGGAATACGTCTCAGATTTTCCTGGGGTCCACGCTGGGATGCGCCGAGTGTCACGATCACAAGTATGATCCGTTTACAACCAGAGATTTCTACAGTTTCGCGGCCTTTTTCGCGGATATTGAGCAGCCAGCCGTCGGCAATCCGGCGAATTTCCCCGTGCTGAATGACGCCGAGCGAAGTCATCTGGCCGCGCTGGACGCACAGCTGGCAGAACAGAATGCCATCCTGAACACGTCCACGCCGGAACTCCGTCAGGCGCAGGCCGAATGGGAATCCGTCATGCGCACCCGCCTGCTGACGTTGCCCGAAACCGGGCCCTGGCATGTCATCGGACCATTTCAGGCCGACAGCTTTGCCGCGGCGATCGACACGAAGTTCCTTGATCCCGCCGCCGTGGACCTGAGTCAGGCTGTGGGGGAACTTCGCTGGCAGCCAGCCCCGGACTTCGCGGATGGCAGCGTGCAGGAACTGGCTGCGGGAGAGTTCACCGCGACTTGTCTGTATCGCACCATCACAGTGGCAGAGCCGGCACCTCTGACGCTGTCGCTGGGCTCCGACGATGCCATTGCCGTCTGGCTGAACGGAAAGCTCGTGCATGAAAACAAAGCCAGCCGGGCTGCAGCACCCGGGCAGGATCAGGTTGCCGTGGTCCTGGCAGCAGGTGTCAATTCACTGGTCATCCGCATCGCGAACGATCGCGGGAAAGCGGGATTCTGTTTCAGCGCCACGCGCAGCGACGTGCCGGAAACCATCCGCGGAATTCTGCTGACGGAGTCGGGTGATCGCGATGCAGCCCGGCAGAATGAACTGGCAGCGTATTACCTGACGATGGCACCGCAGCTGCAGCCGCATCGCGACCGCGTGGCGGCGCTGCAGGCCGAGCGCAAAGCATTCGAAGACGCACTGCCACGAACCATGATGACCCGGACCGGGGCGCCAAAGGTGGTGCGACTGCTGAACCGCGGCAACTGGATGGACGACACGGGCCCGGAAATGCAGCCGGCGGTGCCACGGCTTCCGGAATCTGCACTTTCCGCGACAGACGAAGCGGGCGAACAGCGGCGTGGCACTCGGCTGGATCTGGCCAGCTGGATCGTCCGTCGCGACAATCCTCTGACTGCCCGCGTGATGATGAACCGACTCTGGAAACTCTATCTGGGACAGGGACTGGCCACGCCGCTGGACGACCTGGGCCGTCAGGGTTCCGCACCGACTCATCCCGAACTGCTTGACTGGCTGGCAGCCGAGTTCATGGATCGCGGCTGGGATCTGAAACGGATGGTCCGGCTGCTGGTGACATCGGCGACCTACCGCCAGTCCTCGATCGCAACCGACGACGGCCGTCGGGCAGATCCGTACAACACGAATTACGGGCGGCAGGTGCGGTTTCGGCTGGACGCGGAACTGGTGCGGGACAATGCGCTGGCGATCAGCGGCCTGCTGGTGCGGGACGTGGGTGGTCGCAGCGTGCATCCGTACCAGCCGGTCGGGTACTGGCGACATCTGAATTTCCCGGCGCGTGAATGGCCGGTGGACGAGGGCAGCAACCTGTATCGTCGTGGTGTGTATACGTGGTGGCAGCGGATGTTTCTGCATCCGGCGATGGTGGCCTTTGACGCGCCCAGTCGTGAAGAATGCACGGTCGAACGACCGCGTTCGAATATTCCTCAGCAGGCGCTGGTTCTGCTGAACGACCCGGTCTACGTTGAGGCAGCGCGTGCGTTTGCTGCCCGCATTCTGCAGGAGGCCGGCGGGGCTGAGCGGGAACGGCTGAACTGGGCTTTCCGCACGGCCGTTTCCCGGGATGTCCTGCCACGGGAAGCGGAACTGCTGCTGGCGCTGCAACGGGAGAACCGGGAGCA
>SYLK01000793.1 GCA_005809115.1 Planctomyces sp.
CGGCCGTCGAAAGGCTCGACGGGAAAAATCCTGCAGGTCGGACAGCGCCTGGACCTCGGCAGAATCCATCAGTTCCCTCTGCCTGGTCAGTCCGGCGCGGATGTCATCAAAGAAGTTCTGAATCATCGTCGACTTCTGATCCTGCGATTCGGCTTCCAGAGTATCGCCCACTCTCCTGACCCCCAGCTTGTCGAGGTAGAGCTTTTCGAACCGGGTCAGTTTGTTGTCTTCGCCCAGATCGGGATCCTCGGGCCTCAGAAAGTCGAAGCGTTCGTCGTGCAGGACTTCGCGTTCGGACCTTTCAAACCACACGAATCCACTCAGCAGAGTGGCAGAGGCTTCCGTGACGAAGTTCAGTTCCTGCCAGAGCCTGTCCAGTTCGGACTTCTGTTCGTCCGACAGGACGTATTCCACCAGCGGGCGGTCATCCCGGAAGAAGCCTTCCACGAGATGAAAACCGGCAGCCAGTCCGCGGCTGTCATCCACGTAGCAGAAGGCATCGGGAAAGGTCTGACAAAATCGCTGTGCTGTCGGGTTGAGGTCATGAGCCGTCTGACTCAGCGGATTGATCAGATGCGCGGCTCCGGGGGCGAATCGATCGTGGGTGGGTTCCTGCAGTGAGGCGCGCACGAGGACGCTGCCATGACCGCTGTTCGTCAGATCGAGGGCGCAGGGGAGAAGAAGATTCCTGCCATCCAGTTCTCGCAGCGTTTCCACCGGGAGCGGGATTTCGATTGTCGCCGGCACGGTCACGACGAACGAGTCGCCGTCAACAGCATCTCCGGCGGGATGGAAGCCAAAGCGAAGCGACTCGAGCAGGTCCGGGTTCGTTCGGGACAGCAGGCTGCGGAGAGACTCGATGCGGTGGTTGTTTTTTTCGTCGTCGCTGCGGGGCAGATGATCGGCCTGACTGAAGAGCGGGCCTTTGACGACGACATACGCGGCGGCATCGGAGAAGCCCTGATCGAACTGCAGAAACAGGGAGACGGGTTGGGGCACGGCGGTGTCGGGTTTCGGAATTCTGACGGGACGCAACAGCAGCTCCGGCTTCAGGGCAGCGGGATCAAAGCGGTCGCGCCCGGCGGCAACATTCGCTCGACAGGCCAGATGGCTGATTGGCCAGTTGCCGGCGTTCGACTGAATCAGTGGCTCGTGCGGCACCGACAGCAGCGTTCTCACGGATTCGATGAACTGCGCGAGTTCCCGCAACTCTGCCGGGCGGCCTGAATCGTCGGACGGAGGCGGAAGCGCATCCCAGCGTTGGCGCAACTGCTGTGACAAGGAGGATTCCGGTTCCGACTGGTTCAGCGTCTTCCAGACAATCGCCAGATACCGGGCACTCAGACCCCGCTTGTCGGCCCAGACTTCGATGCTGAGTCCGGCCTGATCGGGGGGGCGATTCCGGAACTGCCAGGCCGCTTCCAGATAGTCGAGCGGCTGGACCGCGTGACGGCTGTAGAAATCGATGATGGCCTGTTCGGTGAGTTTTCTTCGTTCGTTGTATGAAGTCACGGGAAAAGGCGCAAAGAAGATGCCGTCCGGTTTCAGCACCAGATGGTCTGCCACTCGCTGCGCCGCGGCGAGAAACTTTTTCAGGAGACTGGGCGACATCCGCAGTGATTCGCCGGTATTATCGAATCCTTCGCCGCCTGCCGGATCAGGAGGAAAGTCCCTGGCAGGACGAAGATCAACACCCGTCAGATCATGAATGCAGCGGTCGTATTCCGCGCACGAGAGTCGGCGGGGCAGCACAACGCCCGGATCGCCGGCCTGTTTCCTGGCTTCAGAAATCAGAATGGACTCGATCGCGGCGGTGACCTGCCGGATCTCGGTCAGTGCCGGCTGAGGAGCATCGTGCGGCGGCATTTCCCCATCGCGGATGAACGCGACGACGTGCATCCAGCGACGAAAGCCCTCAATGACATCGTCTGCGGTCGCATAGAATGTCAGGTCCAGTTCGCCTCTGGCTTGAGCACCGGCGTGGCAGTTCACGCAGTATGTCTGCAGAAATGGCAGGACCGTATCGCGAAATTCGTCGGCCTCCGCCGTGCGCAGAGAACTCAGGCAGATGACTGTGAGCGTACACAGGCAGAGACGAGTCAGGCAATGACGACACAGCCAGACCATTTTCATCACGGACGCCTGGAGCCGGAAAACAGGAAGCAGTCCTGGACATCATAACGGAAGCTGTCTGCTGTTGTGAGCGGAATTGATCAGAAAACGTCCGGGCGCTGCCTGAGTTGTCTGTTCGCGGCCGCTGGCAAGTGTCGCTGATTACGCGGTCGGACGTGGCTCGCAGGCGGCAACCGGCGGAAAGATGGAAAGTAACCGTTCACGGGCAAAGGGAGGGGGACAGGCACATTTTCCCGGGGCAATCTGGATCGGGGCGCATGCGGCTACCCATGTCCCATTCGTTTTCATCGGGAAAATGAGCCAGTCCCCGGCCCGTGAACCGTTACGTTGGAAATGGTGCGCGGGAGTTTGCATTTCGGTCGGAATCAGTATCATCGGCGACCATGCAACACAGAACAGCCCGTACGGCGTCGTGGCGTTGGTGGATCAGTGGCCTGTTGCTGCTGGCCATGATGATCAACTACATGGACCGGCTGACGCTGGCGAACCTGTCGGTGCGCATCACGGATCAGTTTCAGCTGACTCAGGAGCAGTACGGCAATCTCGAATTCGTGTTCGGGCTCGCCTTTGCAGCGGGTGCGATATTCTTCGGGATGATTGCCGATCGCATTTCCGTGCGCTGGGCGTATCCCATCGTGCTGGTGGCGTGGTCTGCGATGGGATTCGCAACGGGACTGACGGAGGGCTACCCGGCGATGCTGGTCTGTCGTCTGCTGCTGGGATTCTTTGAAGCCGGGAACATGCCCTGTGCGATGGTTGTCATCCAGTCCGTGATGACAGGTCGAGACCGTGTCATGGGCAACAGCATTCTGCAGAGCGGTGCATCGATCGGAGCGGTCCTGACGCCGCTGATCATCCGGTTGCTGGTGGGTGACAACAGGGAACCGGATGCATGGCGCCCTCCATTTCTGGTCATCGGTGCGGCGGGTTCTCTGTGGGCGGTCCTGTGGCTGATCGTGGTGAAGCCGGGTGATCTGAGACCCGCAGTGCAGGCAGCGCCAGGTTCCGCTGTGCCGCTGCGGCTCGCCTGGTTGCGGGAGTTCATCCGGGATCGCAGATTCTGGGCACTGGTGATGACCACGATTTCGATCAATTCCTGCTGGCAGCTGGTGCGAGCCTGGCTGCCGAAGTTTCTGCAGCAGGGACGCGGCTATACGGAAGCCGAGTCGCTGTATTTCAATTCTGCGTATTACGTCGCCACTGACGTGGGCTGTCTGCTGGCGGGTGCATTTGCGTTCTGGCTCGCGGGGCGGGGCACGGACGTGCATGTGGCCAGGCTGAAGACCTTTGCCGTGTGTGCTGCGCTCACATCGTTGACCGTTGTGGCCGCGGCGCTGCCGCAGGGCTGGCCGCTGCTGTGTGTGCTGCTGGTGATCGGAGCGGGATCGCTGGGGCTGTTTCCCTGCTACTACTCGTTTGTGCAGGAATTCAGTTCGGGTCACGTGGGGAAAGCGTCCGGCGTACTGGCGTTCATGGCCTGGATGGCGACGTCGCCTCTGCAGAAGCTGTTTGGGCGGCTGGTGGACCGGACCGGTTCGTTTGATCTCCCGCTGGGGTTCATCGGCGGGATGCCTCTGCTGGGACTGGCCGCGATGCTGGTTCTGTGGCCGAAACAGGACCGCGGGGAGGAAGGCGGAAAGTGAGCCTGACCGCCGGGGCAAGGCGGTTATCCGGCCAGCAATGCCCCTGGTATTCGACGAGGGAGGAGAGTCGCGGTGCGGTGAAATTCCCGGGTCAGGATCTCGAGAATCATCCCAGGTCAGGCCGTGGCTGGATTGCTGTTATTCGTACGATCGCCCGTCATTCCTCTGCGATGCCATACTGAACGGGCTTTTTGCCGATTTCCGAGGCCAGCCGTGGATACACAAGATCGGAGTCCGGTTCGAGTTCCGCTCCCCTTTTCCTGGTGATTTTGAAAACCCAGTGGTCACCATAGTCAAACAGGTAGTAAAGACTGTGCCTCTCCGGAAGTGGGAAAAGACTTCCAATAGTCTTCTTGCAGAGATCGCAGCTTTCGTCGTTATAACTGATGCGATTTCCACTCCTTTCGGTTCTGGCGGAGTAGAACTCGTAAAGGTGATCGTTGTCGAAATCCACAGCACGCTGGATGGCATAATGAAGGACGTCCAGCGACGACCTGGAGTCGATTTCAATGACCCCTTCCCATTCTTCGTCTGTGTACCTGCCGGAGAGGAGTTTTACTTTCAGTGCGAGGATCATGATCGTGACCGTTCGACGCCTCAAAGGCGCGCCTGAGGTTGGAGACTTTGGTTTCTGCCTGGAAATGCCGGCACTGTGCGGACGCTTGTTTCCGACGCCTGGCTAATTGCGATCTGTGCCGCGGCAGGGATGCCGCGGCATCCCTGCCGCGGCACAGATCGTGCGCTGAACTTCTCGTTTTCGTGTGTGACTGTGGGTGGA
>SYLK01000065.1 GCA_005809115.1 Planctomyces sp.
GGACGGGTGGAGCGCCATAGACCGACGGAGCACCGTAGCTCGGCAGGGAACCGGAGTATCCCGAGCCCTGCAGGCCACCACCGGCCACCGCAGGATCTGGCACGTAGCCGCCATGATTCACCGGTGGATTGAACAGGCTGTATCCCTGAGGAATCCCGTGCGTGGAGCCTGTGCCAAACGGCGGTACCTGATAGATGTTCGCGTCAGGATTTCCTTCTGTGCGACCATACTTGAACAGGTCATGGTCATTCGGATGTGTCACATAGTAATTTGGCATCGGCGGAACTTCATCGGGTTCCATCGGTCGCACGATTTCGGGAGACACCAGGACCAGCATTTCCGTTTCGATTTCGCTGGCGGTTTTCGAATGAAACAGTCGACTTCCGACATAGGGAAGATCGCCGAGAAGCGGAACTCGACTGACTCGCGTCAGCGTCTGGCGCGAAATAATTCCCCCGATGGCGAACGTCTGACCTTCCCTCAGCTCAACCGTTGTCTGCACCCGTTTCACGTTCGTGCCGGGAATCCCGTTGACCGTATTGTCTGCGTTGACCTCACTGAATTCGGGGACCACCTGCAGACGAATCAGGTCGCGATCCACAACCGTCGGTGTAACCAGCAGGCTCGTGCCGAATCCACGAAACGTTGTCGTCTGTCCGCCCCCCAGCCCGATGATTGTCGGAACCGCAAACTCGCCTCCGCCCAGAATACTCGCCGTATGTCCGCTCATAGTCACCAGTGTCGGCTCTGCCAGCAGGGTGATCGAGCCGTTGGAGTTCAGCCAGCGGAGAAACACACTGATCTCGCCGTTCTCGAAGATCCCGCTGAGATTCGCCGGAGCGCCTCCGAGGGTGCCGGAGACCGCATGCCGCGCGTCATTGAACAGGACCCCCCAGTCGAATCCCATATCCCGGAGCTGCGAACGGTTCAGTTCCGCAATCACAACCCGCATCTTGATGTTGTATTCGCCCGGAACCGACAGACGGTTCACCACGATGTCACGAAATCCCTGCTGCCCCAGCTGGTTTCCGAGACCATTGATTCCACCGCCTCCAGCCAGCCCGGCCAGACTCAGCTGCCCGTAACCAGCTCCATTGTCGTCATTGGCGAGCTGTCCCAGCGAGCGAGTCACCTCGGAACGCACAATCTGCAGGATGTGCTGCGCCTCCTCCGCGTCGTAGGCCTGTCCCTGCACAATGACTTGATTGCCCACCGGAATCAGATACACGCGGGAATTGGGAAACAACGCTGTCATCCGCCGCTCAAGTCGCCCGAAATCCACCGTCCGCTGCTGCTCCAGACTCTCGTCCCGGACCACAGTGACCTCATAAATCGCCGGAATGTCTTCGCCGTCAAACCACAGGGTCAGATCCGTCCGGCCCAGGTCCAGTCCGACAACCGACAACTCTGTGGGAGAATACTGCACATAGTTCACGATCGCGGTGTCCGTGACCGCGATCCGCGTGATGCGCCGATTGGTCATCACCAGTTGACTGTGCCGCCGTTCCAGTTCCAGCTTGTACTGTGGCTTGAGCAGGCGATCGACGTTCGGGCTGTGGACAGCATCCACCTGGCCCGAAACAGAAGGACGTTCGAGCTGGTACTGGACGGGCGTGATGCCCGAGCCCACTGGCTGGCCAGTGTGAACCGGGCCTGTGGACTGCAATCACGCCCTGGAATGCTGTTCCGCAGGCGCACCGCCACACAGGGAGATCCCCGCCAGAACCGCTGCAAGGAATCTGCTGCCAGTCCTGCGGCGGATTCTGCGCCTCCACGTCGCTGCTGATGGAGGACGTCCGTCAAAATCGACTGGCATTCGAAGCTGCTCCTTCCTTGTCGCATCTTCGCTGAAGACTGGAATTAATCTTCCTTTCCCAGACCCGCGCCGGCTTCCCGGTTTCACAGGCAGGTCACAGATCCGCTGTGGTCTCGTCAGGGCGCACGAACAGTCCGGACCCGGGTGAGACAGATATCGGCGAGCTGATGGCCTGAAATTCAGCAGCAGACTGCTGACAACACATGATCAGCGCAAGAAGTCGAGTGTCGGCAGGATGGGAAGGACGCCGACCGGAGAAGATTCCCGGCCGGCTACCTGGTTTCCCCCCGGTACGCGATCTCCGCTGTGCGAGCCCTCCCGGCAGCTGTTACCCGAGTTGCGGCGTTACCAGACGATCGTTACGTTGGACGAGGCAGGACCGGGGTGAAACCAGGGCCGCCGATAACTGTGATATGGATACCGCTGATGGACCCCTCCGCCATCCATGGACGGCAGGCCCTCGTAGCCACTCAGAAACCCGTGATACGGAGAACCGTACTCGGGCTGGTACGGCAACATGACCTGTTCAGCGGAATACGCACGGGCCACTGAGGATCCGCCGGCAGCGCCGCAGCAGGACGCGGGCGGCCTCGGATGAAGTCCACCGGCAATCGCCGCCGATGCGAGAACAGTCAGGCCGACCATTGCGGTTGCATTCAGTACTCCGGTTCCAGTCAGGATTTTCTTCATCCGAGGGGTCCTCCGCAGAATTTTCGACAGACAGATGTGTGGGGCCACGATCCGGTGCACGAGAAACTCGGCAGGTGAGGATTTCAGACATTTTTCGCGGCCGACTTTGTTGTACCCTCTGAACCAGGCACAGCCGGCCGGATTCCGGAGCGAAATCTCCCGTTGGCAGGATATGTGGGCGAGGAAGTTCGCAATGGGAGACGCACGACGATTCGACGGGACCCGTAGTTTCTTCAGTTTCCGAAAAAGACTCCCGGTGTAACGTCCGATACGAGTTCAAGGAGTACGCTCTGTGGCCGGACTCACGGACGCCGGCTGCGCTCCCCGTGTCGGAGGAAATCGATGAGTCGCGTTTTTTTGTGTCTTTGTGCCGCAGCGTTTGTCGGTTCGGATGCAGTGCCTGGCCAGGTCGGCGAACCAGGGATCAGCTTCGACACCTCGATTGCTGCTGGTCAGGGCGTTCAGATGTATCCCTACGACCAGCAGGAGCCATGGCTGCACGGACACTACCAGCGAGTGCCGGCATATGGCGGGTTTTCCAGCTTCCGACCCTATAATTACCGGCACGTGCTGGCCCAGAGACAGATCGCTGCGGGCTGGGGTGCTGCGGCTGGTCTGCCCTATTCCCATCAGTTCTGGAATCGATATCGCGGCAGCTATCTGAACGGCAGTCTGCATTCTCAGTTCCCCGCGACACCGCTGATCCCGGTTGATGCACCGCCGGTGACTGCCGGAATGCCCGGGACCACGCGACCGCCGGTCAGCGGACCGGGATATTTCGGAAATGATGCGGCAGCGGCAGGTGTCAGCGGTCTGGTTGACCAGCGGCCAGTGCATGTGTTCCCCGCGGGCATGCGCTCGCGCTGATCCGGTGATCGCCGCGACTGTCTGGAAATCGCCGATTTCCGGCGTTATGCTGCAGCACCCGGACGGATGACCATCCGCAGTCCGGTGGATGTGATCTTTCCGGTCCCTGTCTGAGAGTTGATGCATGAAGGTCTGCCGAATTGTTGCACAGGATGGTTCGATCTGTCACGCTCGCCGGCACGATACCGGTCAGTTGACTCGTCTGTCCGGCGAGTTGTTCGGTCAGCTGACAGACACGGGAATTCCCCTGACGAACTACCGACTGCTGGCACCACTGCAGCCTTCAAACATCGCCTGCATCGGACTGAACTACCGGCGGCATGCGGCTGAGGGAAATGCGCCGATTCCGGAGAACCCGATTCTGTTTGTCAAGTTCACTTCGACCGTGCAGAATCCCGGGGATCCCATCGTGCTGCCGCGGAAGTTGCGCAGCGACAAAGTGGACTATGAATGTGAGCTGGCAGTGGTCATCGGGCGTGACTGCCACAATGCCACCCGGGCCAGCGCGCTCAGTTACGTGACCGGTTACTGCTGCGCCAACGACGTGAGTGCACGCGACTGGCAAAAACAGGGCGGAGGTGGTCAGTGGTGCCGCGGCAAGA
>SYLK01000794.1 GCA_005809115.1 Planctomyces sp.
GCTGCTTGGCCAGATACTTCAGCAGAAACGTGGCGCCTCCTTTGCTGACGACGCCATACTCATGCGATACAACAAACGCACTGGCTTTCGGATGGACACTGCCGCTCAGAGAGTTCTCCGACAGTGTCAACGGTATCTCGACCATCGACGAACTTCCTCGATCCCCCGGCACCTGAGCCCAGGCTTTGGCGGTGGCAACGTTCCTGAGCAGCTTGGGCTCGGATGTTTCGGCGGATTCACTGAAATTGGTCTGAACCCGGTCGCCCGATTTCAGAACCCACACGAAGTGGGCACTGGCGACCGAATTGAAGCACAGGCAGAGCAGCAGCGAGGATGTCTGAAGGGTTCGTTTCACGGGATGACTTTCGTTGAGCAGAGATTTTTCGGCGTGTGTTCGATCGTGACCACACGATCGAGTTTGGTGCTGAGTCGGCAGTCTTAGAGGCTCTCACAAAACCGGGACACACAAAACCGGGACAGGCACTCTTTTGTAGTCATATTTCGCAGGATTTTTCGCAGTACCCCGGGAGCCGGTCCCGGTTTCGTCAGCGCCGCTTAGTCAGTTGCAGCAGAGGTGTGTCTGTTTTGAATGGATCCGTGCGCTGACTTCAGCTCAAACACGAATCTCTGGCCGTCTGAATCTGTCACGGTAGCCATCAGCATTGATGCCATATTATAGATCGCGGGAACAGGATTTCTCGCAACAGGCGACATGCCAGTCGCCTGCATCTGCGATGCGAACGCCGCCTCGTTGTCGATCTCGAACCCCTGAAAATCAGTGGCTTCGATCTCAATCCGATGGTTTCCCACGACCGGGCCGCTGTCGGTGCCGTCCAGGAGATCTCGCAGGCCGGTCCTGCCGGAACCGGGCCCCAAGATGGCTCCGTTGTGCGGGTTCCCGGTGGACAACGATCCCCACAGGTCGCCACTCCCTGTCGAGAATGCATAGGTTCCGGGCGCACGATTGCTGGCATCGCACGGGGCAACGGGAATCTGACGCCGACACAAAGGGGGGGGGAAATGGATCCAGGGATCCGCTGCTGTGCTGCCATCATGCTGACGGCATCGCTGTTACCCAGTGCCGGATTGCAGAGAGTGAATGTGCTGGTCTGCTCCAGGAAGGCCAGGATGGCCACGAACGCACTTGCCCGGGAGAGCGTCCCGGTTCCGCCCACTTCCGTCGCCGGAAACAGTGTGAAGGCATCTTGGTCGTTGTGAACTGTCAGCGCAATCTGTTTCAGATTGTTCCTGCACTGAGTCCACCGGGCGGCCTCCCGCGCCTGCTGTACGGCCGGCAGCAGCAGGGCAGTCAGGATCGCGATGATCGCAATCACAACCAGTAATTCAATGAGCGTGAACCCGCGCCGGCGGGTCTGCAGACAGCGACACTTTGTTCGGTCTCCACACAGGAACACAAGAAATACTCGACCGACACACTGTCGATCGAACCTGCTTGTGCTGAGCGTGGCTGGCTACCTGACCATGTCTCTGGCTGGCTGCTGCCTCAGCGGTCAAAATCTGCTGAAACAGATCCGACGGTTTCAGACCGTCGTTCATTCATTCTTTGAGACGCTCTGGCTTACAGAGCAGCTTTTTGTCATTGGCTGCGCGTCCGCATTTTGTGCAGACATGCGAGGCATCACGCACATGCTGCCGATAGAGTCGGAAATCCGCTTTCAGGAGTTGCTTCATTTCACAAAGCGTTTTCGACATGGGTTCGCGTTCCGACTGCTGGACACCGAAACAAGAGGCCGAAAGGGGTCCTGGACCCGTTTCCCGGAAAATCCCAGGATCATTGATCCAGTGCCAGTGTGCTGTAGCGACGAGTTCTGGCGAAGCCAGTGACACTGAGACTCAGTCGCACCATGATATCACGCGACTTGCTGCTGTCAATGGCCAGGAGACAGATTTTCACGCGGTCGGAAATTCCGGTGCGATTCGGGCAGCGGGCAGCTGGCAGCGGGCAGCGGGCAGCGAAACTGTCGATCTGCATGATCAGCGCGACAATGCGGGCAGGAACAGGTCCACGTGATCGTGCATCGTGTAAAGCCGGAATCCCGTGCCATCCTGCACGAGAATGCCACTGGACCGGTTGTCAGGTATCGGAAACAGGGGGTTCCCGGAGTATTTCCGCCAATGGATCAGGTCATCGGATGTAGCGAGCGAGGTGCTCCATTGGCGAGGTTTGGTGGGCGTCCCCGTTCCGTGCAGCACGGCCAGATATCGGCCCCCGTGCACAACCACCTGATTCATGGCGATCATCAGCGCATCGCAGGCATCCGGACCTGGTACCAGAACCGGCTGATCCACGACGTTCTGCCACACTTTCAGATCAGTCGATCGCGCGAGCCAGATCCCCGCGTCGCGGCGTTCATAAAACAGATTCCAGACTCCCTTGTCGAACAACGCCGTGGGAGTTCCGTACGGACCAGCCGCAATTGGTTCTCCCGTCGTGAGACGGATGTCGAGAGTTCCCAGGCGGGTCCACTGAATCCCGTCCGGTGATTCGAGCAGCTGTGCCTGGTCGTGCAGGCCTTCTGCAAACATCAGCCATCGATCTGCTTCACGGACAATCATCATGTCCTCGATCCAGAGGTCTTCGATCAGTGGCCGATCACTGAACCGATTCCAGGCGATTCCGTCGGTCGACGTGGCATATCCCAGTCTCATCAACGGGGGCGTGACGTCGGGATCATACCCGGTGTACCACATTTTCCAGATGTGGCCGTCGCGCAGGATCCAGCCTCGCTCGCGGATCTTCGCATCCCAGTGTCCCGGGCGTCCGCTGAAAATCGGATTCCTCGGCGATGGCCGCAGATCCCGCAGGCTGGCCGGAATTTCTTCCGCGACCACCCGCGGAAGCCCCGGGGCCAGCAGCGATACACCGGGAGTCAGCAGGAGCAGCCAGATCAGCACCGGCAGCAGCAACACTCCTCGCCCCCGGACTCTGCGATTGTCCCCTCGCCCCCGGACTCGGGGGAGCGGGTCCGGGTTTGGACAGGACTCTGCAGCCGAACTGGCCTCGGGGGTGTTCATCGGGAGGAGTCCTTTGCGGCGGTCGGTGCCGGAGCTGCCGAATTCATTCGCCTCGGCGGTTCCAGATAGTGAAAGCCGGTGTTCGGATTGGTCCGATCAAAGGCAAAGGCATCGCGGTTTCTGAGGAAGTGCTTCAGATAGGAAATGGGAATGGCAAACCCCAGCCCTTCACCGAACGTCAGCTTCATATTGATCACGCCCACAACCTGTCCTCGGGAATTGAACAACGGGCCTCCGCTGTTTCCGGGATTGATCTGGGCGGTGGTCTGGATATAGACAATTCCGTCCAGATTGCGATTACGGGTACTGACGATTCCTTCAGAGACGGATCTCTCGAGTCCCAGAGGGCTTCCGATCGCAAACACACTGTCGCCTTCGCGGTGCGAATCGTCATCCGCGATCGATATGGCGCGAAACTGCAGATCCTTCTGCGGGGGAATCTCGAGCAGTGCCAGATCGAAATAGGGGTTCAATGCCAGGATCCGCACGTCACGAATCGCGACGCGTTCGAAGTCCTCGTTGTCACCCCGATGAAAAATCGTGACGGCAATCCTGGTCTGCCCTTCCACGACATGGTAATTCGTGACACAGTAGCCTCGATCGTTGATGATGAATCCTGACCCCAGACCATCCGGCGTCTGAATCAGCACAACTCCCTCACCGAACAGAGTGACGAGCTCCTTGACTGTCCGTTCCGGCAGATCGGCGGTCGTGAAGACGCCATCCGCGGCCATGGGAGTCGCAGCGGTCACCGGCTCCTTCGTCACGCGTTCCGCGATCTGGTCGACCGGAATTCGAATTACGTCGACTCCCACGTCGACGAACAGCGTATCGGGCCGGACCTTCAGAACATCTCCGTCAATCCTCTGACCGGACTTCAGCACGATCGTGTCTGCCGGCAGGAACGTGCTCACCTGAAAGCATAACAGGCCACAGGCAATCCGGATCAGTTTTTGACATACTTTCACAGGGAATTCTCCGTCCGCAGGGGGGCCTGACGGTCGGACGTTCGTCCGGCCGCGGTTGTCCATCCGAACGCTGCCTCCGTCCGGGAACTGCTTTCCGTCGATGTTCAGTCGTTCTTGTATTGTGAGTGACACGCCTGGCATGTGGTAGAAATCTTTGACAGGGAAACCTGATAAGCGGAGAAATCCGGGGCATCGGCCGCTGTGTGAATGGCCATCGCTGCGTCCACAACGGTCTGGCCGAACTTCACGAATTCACCGTCATCGGCGAACCCATAATCCGGCCTGGTCACGAGATGCGCCATGGTCGCCAGGATCGCAGCCTCGTGTTTCACCATGCTCCGGTTCTTCGTCAAGGCGCCTTCGCTGCCCGCTTCGGTTCGCAGTCGGGTCTCCGCTTCTTCCATCCGCATCATGACCAGACGCATTTCCGACACGTCGGAAAAGGAGCTTTTGGTCGGCGGATCCGGCAGGTCCGTGGGCCGGGAACCGCTCAGAATTTCCGCCAGCGACTCGAACAGCGCCAGCAGTCTCCGCTGGTCCTTCGGGCCGCGCTGCAGCGGCGCTTCATTCATTCGTCTGGCGATATCCCGGACATAGGCCGCGCGGTCCTTCCAGCCGATGCGGGTCGGATGCTCGAGTGCCACTCCGGCCAGCACTCCCAGTGTGGCTGCTTTCTGCGGGATCATCAGCATGGACGAATTGTAACTGCCCGTCGTCTGCACCGTTTCATTCAGAAAATTCCTGATATTGGTCACTTCCTCGTTCAGATCCTCAATCGGCAGCAGGTCGCTCCACCTCGCACCGGCTGCAGCCGTGGCCGTTTCGGAACCCGTGGTGGGCAAGGTCCCGGGGACATTCGCAGGCTCCGGGGATCGGGTCTCGGGGACCGAATCACTCGGATCGGAAACCACAGGAGGGGATTCAGTGGCCCCGGACACCGGACCGGCCGACGAATCAACAGGGACAGCCGGAGTGCCGCGCATCGCGACGGCAATCGGATCGTCAAAAAACACATCGTACGGCACGTCGCCGAACCATTTCTGGCCGGTTTCATCCACGTAGACTTCATCCCGTCCGCGGCTCGACCGGGCACGCGATGCGTTGCCGGAGTCCGGATTGCCCCCGGCGTCAGCGGGCGATCCGTCGGCAACCGCCGGCGCACCGACGACCCCGTCGGATTCGGCTGAGGACGCATCCGGTGTCGATGCACCACCTCCACATCCGACTGCTGCCAGCAATCCGAACGCTGCCAGCAATCCGACGATGCCCGGGATGACGATCGCACAGACAGACTCACGCGGGCGAAAATTTCGGGTGCTCATGATTGACCTCAGAACCAGGCAGATCAGCCAGACCGCCCGCGTACATCCACGTCGCGCCGGGAACGGCCGCGGAAAAGCCTCGCCGTAAATTGTACGACAGTCGAAGCCTGCATGCCATGCCATGCCATGCCATCCTGACGCCACCTCACCGGTTCAGGCACTTAACCGGTCCAGCACTTCACCGGACCGGCGGCGACTCCGGACGGAGAATTCTGAAAGGAGGGGGACTGGCTCATTTTCCCCGGAAATAAGCACGGCCACAACCAGACAGATCGACTCATGCAGGCGAATACGCCGGGAAAATGAGCCAGTCCCCGGCACGTCAGTGCGCTCCTTCCGGATGCCGGCGAAATCGCAGCGAATTCACGAGACCTTAACACAGCCTTCACGAAATCTTCACATTTCCTTCCGAGACTATCGCACATGAAGAGACGGCCACCAGTCACTGTCACGTGCACGGTGACAGTTCCGGACCGGCAGGCGCAGATTCCGGATCGAGCAAAGTGCAGGGAAATCGCATGAGAGAGTACGTTTTCGTTCGCACCGGCACGCTGGCACTGCTGTGTGTCTGTCTCGGCTGCGGATCGCCCGTTGTTTCCGATGTGGCCGAGTTTGGTGATCTGCATCCGGTGACCGGCCGAGTCACATTTGACGGGAAACCGATTCCCGGAGGTTCTGTGCGGTTGTTTCCCGTCGGTTCGGGCGCATCCGCGGCCAGTTCCGATGTTCATTCGGCGGTTGTGCGCGAGGACGGCAGCTTTGAGGTTCGGACATTTCGTGCCGGTGGTCAGGGGATCGGGGCACCGGCTGGTGATTATCAGGTCTCTGTCAGCTGGACGGGTCATCCTTATATCGATACCGACATTCCACGAGACGAACTCCCGGAGCAGCTTCCGGCCAGATACACGCGACCTCAGACATCGGGGCTGGAGGCGAAGGTGACGTCGGGCGGGACAGTCCTCCCGGAATTCGAGCTGAACTGATCACCCTGACGCAGCACGTTGAACCACGCTTTCTGCCCCGTGCGGCAGACTTCGAGCCGAGGCGGCACCAGCCGACTCTGCTCATTTTTCGATGAACTCCGGCGTGTCGTCGGTGTTGTCTTTCTGATGGAACTTTGAAAGGTTTTGAGTGATGTCCAGGACCGTATCCCGCCGACGCGGATTTACGCTGATTGAACTGCTGGTTGTGATTGCGATCATCGCCATCCTGATTGCCCTGCTGCTGCCGGCTGTTCAGCAGGCTCGTGAAGCTGCCCGAAGAACTCAATGCAAGAATCACCTCAAGCAGCTCTCGCTGGCACTGCACAATTACGAAAGCACCTACAGCACGTTTCCAATGAGTCGCATCACGATTCGCGGCTCAGTCAATGCCTGGTCCACCATGATCCTGCCCTTCATCGAACAGGCGAATCTGTATAATCAGTGGAACTTCAACAGAAGCTGGAATCATGCGCCAAATCTCGCGATGGCGTCCGCCCGTCTCTCTGTCTGGGTCTGCCCTTCCACACCCGGCGGCGGCGAAGCCCCGCCCGCGACTCAGATTCACGACACGGCCCGTGACGAGGCCGGAGCGAAAACGCTGGTCTGGCCGGCCGCGACCGGCGGGCTGGGCCCTGCCGACTACGGGTCAATCAACGAAGTTCGCCGCGCGTTTTATGAGTCCAGCGGTCTGCCGCTGCCCGGTGGTATCCTGCGGGGCATTCCCGGCGCCATGTCGCGCGACCTGATCACGCGCATCCGCGACTTTACGGACGGGACGTCCAACACGCTGCTGATCACCGAAACCTGCGGCCGTCCCGCCCTGTATTACAAGAATTTCCGACGCTCCGGGCTGTACGTGGCCGACGGCTGGGGCTGGGCAGACATCGATACCGTGTCCGCCAGTCTTGATGGCGCCGCGGCTGATGGCTCGGCCACAAACAGCACGTCCAGCAGCGCTCCGTACAATACGACCATTCAGGGTCGCTGCGCCATCAACTGCACGAACGGCGGCGAACTCTATTCGTGGCACGTCGGCGGAGTGCAGACCAGCATGGCTGACGGTTCGGCGCGATTCCTGTCCGAAAACATTGATGCGTCCGTTCTGGCCGCGCTCTGTACACGAGCGGGCGGAGAAGTTCTCGGCGAATTCTAGAAGTCCCCACGCAGCACCTGACATCGTCTCGAGGGGCGAAGCCGGCCGGCCTGGTGCAAAACTCCTGGCCGACCGAAAGCCCCCAGAC
>SYLK01000795.1 GCA_005809115.1 Planctomyces sp.
CCGACATCAAGATGGGTTTCCGGCTGTTGGTAGCGGTCACGATCACATCCGCCCGCGCGCAGGCGGACCTGGCGTCTACCACACGGACGGGGATGTTGACGGTGGATGCCAGATACTCTGCGGCCTCGCGGGCAGTCCGGGCGGAGTCGTCATGCAGCAGGATCTCGGTGAATTGGCAGGCATGTCGCACGATCCGGGCACACTGCCGGCCCAGCTGACCGGCTCCGATCACGGCCAGGACGCGACTGTCGGGGCGCGCGAGATGCTTCGCGGCGATGGCGGCGGCAGCGGCGGTACGCATCATGGTCGGCAGCGTGCCATCGCAGATCATCAGCAGTTCACCGGTCACGGGATCGAAGACCGTGATCCAGCTGGACGTCGTGGGGAGCTGCCGCGTCGGGTTATGTGTTCGTTCCTGCCCCAGCTTCATGGTCAGCAGTCCCGACGCCTGAGTCATGCCGGCCAGACAGACGGCCCAGGCCCCCTGCTCCGGTAAAGGCACTTCATAGATGGCCTTGGGCGGCAGATAGTCGGAACCACGTTCGAATTCCGCCATGGCGCGTTCCAGCGGAGCAACGGCCTCCAGCGGATCGAAATGTGCGGCGATGTCCTGACGCGTCAGAAGGATTGTCTGGCCAGCCACGGTGTCATCCTCTCAAAAGCTTTCTCAATCTGATCCAGGGAAGTGGAGTAGCTGATCCGCAGCGCGTTACGACAGGACGCACCGAACGCATCACCGGGAATCGTACACACCCCGGTCTCACGCAGCAGCCGCAGGGCGACATCCGTACTGTCCGAGCCTCTCGGCAGCGACGGCATGACAAAAAACGCTCCCCCGGGACGGTACCCTGTCAGACAGGGAGTTTCTGCGATCAGTTCCACAATGCGGTCACGCCGTCTGCGATATTCGGACACCATCGCCCGCACAGCTCCCTGCTCACCGCGAAAAGCCTCCAGCACGGCATACTGCGCCGGTGTATTTTCGGTTGTGCTGATGAACATATGATAGCGCTGCAGCGCGGAGATATTCTGCGTGCTGCTGATCACCCAGCCGATTCTCGCACCGGGCATGGCATAGGTCTTTGAGGCGCTGCTGGTCATGATCAGTCCGTCCAGCGACGGACAGCAGGTCAGTGCGCTGGCATAGGGAGTTTCGTCAAGAATCAGACGGTCGTACACTTCATCGCTGATCACGGCAATCCCGCGTTCCGTCGCGGCCCGACAGATGGCGGCCATTGTCTCCCGGGGATAGATTGTGCCGGTAGGATTTCCGGGCGAGTTAATCATTACGGCACAGGTTCGATCGTTCATGGCGTCGATCACTTCCTGCGGGTCCGGCTGATAACCGTTTTCCGCCGTTGTCACGATCCGGCGAATCGTGGCCCCCGGCACCATCTCGGCAATATGCGCCAGCACAAAGACCGGTTCAATCATGATGACTTCGCCGCCCGGCCGCACCGCCCCGGTCAGCGCCATGAACATGGCCTGACAGCATCCCGTGGTGATCAGCACGTTGTCCGCGGTCAGATTGATCTGGTACAGGTGGCCATAGAAAGCGGCAATGGCTTCCCGCAGTGCCGGGAGACCAGCATCCAGTTCATACCGCACACGCCCCTCCGTCACGGCGCGAACATAGGCCTCTACCACATTCGGGGGCGGACCAAAATCCGGCTGCCCGATTGACAGATGGACCACATCCTTCATTTCGGCCGCGGCATTGAACATGCGCCGAATCGGCGAAAACGGGAGCGCGTCGAGCGATGGATTCCATGTTATTCCGGCGGGCGACTGCGTAATCCCGGCGGGCGACTGCCCGGTGATGATACTCATTGACAACGGTCCTGCAGAACTCGGGTGCCCCGGAATCCGGCTGCGGCAACGTGAACGATTCCGCCCGCCGGAAGACGTCTCCGTCATGGCGGCGGTAGTGTACAGGGCCGATGCTGTCCGGACAACGATCCCCGAGACCGAAGCTGGGCTCAGTCCTGTCGGGCCGGATCTGACTGACGATGCCTCGAAACATCTGCAATCGCCCAGGATCCCGAGCAGGCCGAGTTCCGGTCCGATTCGACCGAAAAACCCATCCGCCGCAAAAGGCAGGGTTGATTTCAGATCAGACTCGTGCCAAACTTGGACAAGATCCGCGGCTCGGATTAAAGCTGCGCCCCTCCTGATTTCACCCCGCCCCATGTCTTCCTGGTGATTCGCAGCTCATGTCACGAATGCACCTCAGACTTCCGTCTGCCTTCGTGTTGCCATCGCTGTACTGCGTGGCGATCCTGGTTCCCGCCGCACTGTGCGCGGCAGAAAACCCGGAGACCTTAGCATTGACGGCCCCGGCAACCCGGAGCGAGCAGGCGATCACACCGTCGCAGGCGCCAGCCAATACGCCACGGCACGTGACTTTCGAAACGGACATCCAGCCACTGCTCACGCGTTTCAGCTGCAATTCCGGTGCCTGTCATGGAAAATCCCGCGGGCAGAATGGGTTTGCGCTCTCACTTCTGGGATTCGATTCTGATCTTGACTACGACGCTCTGGTGCGAGAAGGACGTGGACGCAGGGTTTTCCCGGGGGCTCCGGATGCCAGCCTGCTGCTGCTGAAAGCCACAGGGCGGATGCCGCATGGCGGCGGCGCCCGTTTTTCGGTCGACAGTTTACACTATCAGATGCTGCGAACGTGGATTGAGACGGGGCTCAGGCGCACTCCGCCCGACGCGCCTCAGCTGGTCCGGGTCCGGGTCGAACCACCGCGCCACAGTTTGTCTCCGGAAGAAAAGTTCCAGTTGCGGGTCATGGCCCATTATTCGGACGGCAGTGATCGCGACGTCACGGATGCCAGTGCTTTTCAGTCGAACGACCGGACGATCGTGGCCGTCAGCCCGGAAGGCATCCTGCAGGCGGGGCCGGTGCCCGGGGAAGCGGCCGTGATGGCGCGTTACATGAACCACATCGCGGTTTTCTCGGCGACGATACCGTTGTCGGGCGATGTGCCTGCGGAAGTCTACGCTGCCCTGCCGCGTCACAATGAGATCGATGACCTCGTCTGGCAGAAACTCAGACTGCTGGGCATGCTGCCGTCGCTGCCAGCGAGTGATGCCACGTTTCATCGGCGGTCATATCTGCGGGTCATCGGGCGACTGCCGGTTCCGGCCGAGACGCGTGCGTTTCTGGCCGATCCGGCTCCGGATAAGCGAGTGCGCCTGATTGATCATCTGCTGCAGCGCCCCGAGTACGCGGATTTCTGGGCAAACAAGTGGGCCGATCTGCTGCGTCCCAATCCCTATCGGGTCGGGATGAAAGCCGTCATGACGCTGGACTCCTGGCTGCGTGATGCGTTTCGACGAAACAAGCGATATGACCAGTTTGTGCGCGAACTGGTGACCGCTCAGGGAAGTACCTGGCGAAACGGTGCGACAGTGATTTTTCGCGACCGGCCTGACACTGTCGAGATCGGATCGTCTGTCAGCCAGCTGTTCCTCGGCGTTCGTCTGGAATGCGCCAAATGCCACCACCATCCGTTTGAGGTCTGGAGTCAGGACGACTTCTATGGCTTCGCGGCGCTGTTTTCCCGCGTGGGGCGTCACGGGGGACTGTCGCCACCCATTTCCGGCGGGGAAGAGATCATCTATACGACCGCCTCGGGAACGCTGCGGCATGGACGAACGGGGGTGCCTGTTTCGCCCCGCACTCTGCACGGACAGGTACTGACAACGGGAGAAGCAGATGATCCTCGCGAGCTGCTGGTGGACTGGATGACGGCGCCGGAAAATCCCTGGTTTGCGAAAGTCATGGCAAATCGTGTCTGGGCGGAACTCATGGGGCAGGGACTCGTGGATCCCGTGGACGATCTGCGGGCCACCAATCCCGCATCGAACGAAGCCCTGCTCGATTTTCTTGCCGGTCATTTCCGGCAGCACGACTATGACATCAAACAGCTGATCCGCACAATCATGACCTCGCATGTGTTCGAACTGTCGACCATTCCCGGAGAGAGAAATGTCTCGGATCTGAGGAATTTTTCCCGGTATTATCGCCAGCGGCTGCGCGCGGAAGTACTGCTGGATTCACTCAACGACGTGCTTGGTGTCACAGAGGAGTTCGCGGCCATGCCGCCGGGGTCCCGGGCGACACAGCTGTGGACGCATCGCGCGTCTTCGTTGTTTCTGGACACCTTCGGCCGACCGGATCCCAATCAGGATCCACCCTGCGAGCGAACCTCGGATTCGACCACGCCGCAGCTGCTGCACATGATGAATTCGCCGGAATTCAACCGCAAACTGTCGCTGGATTCTGCGCGACCGGCACAGCTGGCTGCGAGTGAACTCACGCCGGAGCAGATCGCGGAGCAGATCTGGCTTCTGGTGTACTGCCGATTCCCGACTGCCGACGAACTCAAGGATGCCGTGGCAGTGATTCCTGAGGGCGACGGGCAGCGTCGGGCTGTCGAAGACCTGTTCTGGGCGCTGATGAACACGCCCGAGTTTCTGTATATTGACTGAAGTCTGAGGAAGGCTGACACTCATGACGATCTACCGCAACTGTGAAGGAACGAGGCGCCGAGACTGTCTGAAGCTGGGCCTGGGGGCATTGCTGGGCGGCGGCTTTGTGGACTCACTGCGAATTCGCGCGGAAGCCGGCAATGCTGCCGCGCCACGGACCAGCTGCATTCTGATCTGGCTGGATGGCGGCCCCAGCCATATTGAAATGTTCGATCCCAAGCCGGATGCACCGGCGGAAATTCGCGGGGAATTTCAGCCGATTCCGACGAAAGTGCCGGGGATGTTCTTTTCCGAGAACATGACACGTCTGGCGTCACTGAGCGACAGGTTCTCCGTGATTCGCTCGGTGCGGCATGACCAGAATAACCACGGGGCCGGCAATCACTATATGATGACCGGCGCTCCCACCCGGATTCCGGTAAGCTGTGGAGCGTACGTCAGTTTTCATCCCAGCATGGGCTCAGTCGTGTCGGCCGAACGCGGTGCCCTGGAGGGACTCCCGCCCTATTTTACACTGCCCTCCATGACGCGATCCGGCGGTCCGAATTTTCTGGGCGCGCGACACGCTCCGTTTGCCGTAGCGGATGACCCCAATGCCGACTCTTTCCGAGTCCGCGATGTGACGATTCCGAAGGAACTGGAAGACGGGCGCGTCACGGAACGGCGTGAACTGCGGACTCGCATGGATCGACTCCTCCGATTCCATGACCGGGCTGCCGGAGACCCTGTGCGGAGTGCTGACGAGAACTACCAGCAGGCGGTATCGCTGGTGACATCGGAAGCAGCCCGGCAGGCTTTCGAAATCGACCGGGAACCTGCCGCGGTTCGCGACGCCTTCGGGCGGACTTCGCTGGGGCAACGTGCCCTGCTGGCCCGACGACTAGTCGAAGCCGGTGTTCCGTTCGTGACTCTGAACAACGGTGGCTGGGATCACCATTCCAACATCTTCCCGGCCTTCAGGAAGCAGGGGCGGGAACTGGAGAGTGTGGTCGCCACACTGATCGAAGATCTGGATCAGCGGGGACTGCTCGAAACAACGCTGGTGCTGGTGATGGGTGAATTCGGCCGGACTCCGAAGATTTCGACACTGCCCGGCGCCGGGACCCCGGGCCGCGATCACTGGTCCAGTGCCATGTCCGTGCTGGTGGCTGGCTGCGGGACGCCGCCAGGCCGCGTGATCGGCGCCACGGATC
>SYLK01000796.1 GCA_005809115.1 Planctomyces sp.
GGCTCCCGTCGCACCGCGCGACTGCGCGATTTCGCACTCGTGGTGCGGAAATATCAGGTCTTCTCCGCCCGTATGAATGTCGATCACGTCCCGCGCCAGGCGCCGTCGTGCCATGCACGAGCACTCGATATGCCACCCGGGATAACCTGTTCCCCAGGGCGAATCCCACTTCATAATGTGGTGCCGATCCGGCTTCCACAGCATGAAATCCGCCGGATGACGCTTATTCGACTGATTCTCCTGACTGATCCGCCCGCCCGCTCCCGTCAGCAGCCGGTCCAGGGTGTTGCCACTCAGCCGGCCATAATCCGGAAAGCTCTCCACACTGTAATAGACCACGCCGTCCGGTCCGATATAGGCGTGCCCCCGGCGAATCAGCTCCGCGATCATGTCCTGCATCGCGTCAATGTTCTGGGTGGCCTTCAGGATATTTTCGGGCTCGCTCGCCACCTTCAGGCCCAGCAACTGACCGTCCGTGAGAAACGCTCTCCCATAATAGTCCGCAATCTGATACGGATCGTCCGGATCCGCCACCGCTCCTTCCGCAACCCGACCGCTCTTCTTGTCCTCCCGCACCCGCCGCGCGGCAGCCTGCATCTTGTCTTCACCCGCCCCGTCTGCACTGGCATCGTCAGTCATGTGGCCCACATCCGTGATGTTCATCACGTGCTGCACGCGATACCCGAAGAACTCGAGCGCTCGACGAACCACGTCTGCAAACAGAAACGAACGGAAGTTACCAATATGGGCGAAATCATAAACAGTCGGCCCGCAGCTGTACATTCGCACACAGTCCGGCTCCGCCGGCTCAAAGCGTTCCACCGAATTGGTCAGCGTGTTGTAAAACCGAATTTCCATGGCAGATCTCAAAAGAGTTCCTGTTTGACAGCGGTGCCGATCCATTCTTCGGCGGAGAATCACGAGGATCGCGTGGATGGGGTTCCGGCAGGTCAGCTGCGTCCGGGAATCCAGTCGGTGCCGGCGAGGGGGACACCCGCCATGGCAGCGGCTTCGACCGTGAGGGCCACGAGATCTTCTCGTTCGAGGTGATGGACGTTTGATTTTCCGCAGGCGCGGGCCAGGGTGGTCAGTTCCATGGTGAGGGTTTTGAGGTAATTTTTCACTCGGGTGGCTCCCCAGTCCGGGTCGAGTCGCTGTTCGAGGACGCTGTCCTGGGTCGTGACACCCACGGGGCAGCGGCCGGTATGACAATGATGGCAGTAACCAGGAGCCGTTCCGAGGCGGTGGTATTCCTCCGTCACATCGATTTTCTCGGTTTGCTGCCGGACATAGTGCGGGCTGTTGCATCCCAGAGCGATCAGGACACCCTGTCCGATGGAAACGGCATCTGCACCCAGTGCCAGGGCTTTGGCGCAGTCGGCGCCGCTGCGAATTCCGCCGGAGACAATCAGCTGGACCTTGCCGAACATGTTCATTTCTTCCAGAGCCTCCACGGCAAGTCTGACCGCGGGCAGAGTCGGAATTCCGGCATGTTCGATGAAGACCTGTTGTGTGGCTGCCGTGCCACCCTGCATACCGTCAATGACCACCACATCTGCGCCGCTCTTGACAGCCAGTTTCACGTCTTCACGGACGCGGGTTGCGCCGAACTTCACATAGATGGGAATCTTCCAGTCGGTAATTTCCCGCAGCTCGTTCATCTTGATGACCAGGTCATCCGGTCCCACCCAGTCGGGGTGTCGGCAGGCGGATCGCTGATCGATTCCCTCCGGCAGTGTGCGCATTTTAGCCACGCGGGGGCTGATCTTCTGACCCAGCAGCATCCCGCCTCCGCCCGGTTTTGCTCCCTGTCCGATGACAATTTCGACGGCATCGGCGCGGCGGAGATCGTCCGGGTTGAATCCGTAGCGTGAGGGCAGGCACTGGTACACGAGCGTCCTGGAGAACTCGCGTTCTTCGGCGGTCATGCCACCGTCACCGGTCGTGGTGGAGGTTCCAACCTCAGTGGCGGCTCGTCCAAGTGCCTGCTTGACGTTGGCTGAGAGAGCGCCAAAGCTCATGCCGGCAATTGTGATCGGGATATTCAGCTCCACCGGATTTTTGGCGAAGCGAGTTCCCAGGAGCGTCGTGGTCTCACACCGTTCGCGGTAGCCCTCGAGCGGGTAGCGTGAGAGTGATGCTGTCAGGAACACCAGGTCGTCAAACGACGGGAGCTGCCGCTTTGCGCCGAGCCCGCGAATTTCGTACAGTCCGTGCTCGGCTGCGTGCTGGATATAGTCGATTACGGGGGAGCTGAACGAATAGCTTTCTTCCAGTCGCAGGTGTCGGCCTGGAGCCGGGCGGTCCTCAGACATTTAATACTCCTGATCGGCTTCGACGTTCCAGTGGTACAGCGATTTGGCGGACGCAATGCGTTTGAAATTTCGGGAATCGCGCTCGAGCCCAGCCCGGCGCAGAAGCTGGCGGATTCTGTCGTGATCCTGCGGCGTCATGGGTTCTTCGCGGGCGTCAGCACCCAGGCTGTGGATTCTTCCGCCAACGTAGATCACGGCTTCATAAAGTGAATCGCCCAGGGCCGCCGCGGCATCTCCACAAATCAGCAGCGTGCCGGCCTGTGCCATGAACGCACTCATGTGTCCCACGCTGCCACCGACCCCGATGTCGATCCCCTTCATGGAGATGCCGCAGCGGGACGACGCATCACCCTCGATCACCAGCAGACCGCCGTGTCCGGAGGCACCGGCACATTCGCTGGCGAAGCCACGCACACGCACGGTTCCGGACATCATGTTCTCGGCCACACTCCACCCGACGTTGCCATCGACGTTAATGACAGCCTGTTTGTTCATACCGCCGACAAAGTAGCCGGCGTGTCCGGCAATCTCAACCTCCACCGGCAGATCGAGTCCGACGGCAAGATTATGCTGTCCGTCCGGATTGAGGATGCGGACCTGCTTCACACCGAGCAGTGCGGCCTGATGATGCAGAAAATCGTTGATTTCACGAGTACTGTACCGCGAGGCATCCAGGCTGACCTGCCCGTTGATCACCTGCGGCGGTGTGCTTCCGGACGAAACGGTCGTCACACTTTCCATGCGTAAATCTCCTCCGGATGAGGTTCAAAAATTCTGGCGTTCCTGATGTCCGGCAGATGTGCGAGCGAACGAAATTCAGACGAAATCGCGATGTATTCCTCGTGCTCCGCCGCCACCGCCGGCTTGCAGGCAAATGCATCACGCACCAGGACCAGCCGGTCGGCCGTGGCCATCAGCAGAGTGTAGAAGCCGTCGAGTTCGGCGAATGCCGCGTGCAGTGCCGTCTCCAGATCGTCGCCGGTTCGCATCCGCCATTCCAGAAAACGGCAGGCCGCTTCGGTGTCATTGTCGGTCTCGAATTCCACCCCATACTTTTCCAGACGGCGGCGCAGGCTGTACGGATTCGACAGCGACCCGTTATGCACAAGGCAGAAGTCTTCACCCGCTGTAAAGGGATGGGAATGATAGGGCGTGACGGCCGATTCCGTCGCCATCCGTGTATGACCGACACAGTGCGTGCCGTTCAGTGCACCAAAACCATACCGCCGGGCAATCTCGGACGCATGCCCCGTATCCTTGTAGATGTTAATGCTGCGGCCCACCGACAACAGATGGAGCGATGGATCAACGGTCGGCAGCCAGCCGCGAAACGCATCCGGTGGCAGGGCCGAAACCAGGATCGCGTGATTCTCGACCGCTTCGAGATCGACCGGAGCATCCGATCGCTGCATCAGCGCAGCCCGCAGCTTCTGCCAGTTGTACTGACGATCCGGTGAATAGACGTTGAATCGCCGCACGTCCGGCGCCACGGGAGTTGTAAAGACCGCCAGTCCCGCAGAATCCGCTCCCCGATCGGCCATGCAGCTGAACATCGGCAGCAGCCATTCGCCCAGCTGCGACTGCTTTTCACGGTTCCGGATCTGTAATCCCACGATCCCACACATCGGTTGCTCCACCAGCCCGTTCGAATCGAATCATCACCTGCGGATGGCCGGCACGCGACATTCCCCGCAACGCGCCACGGGATCCACCTCGCGCCACGCCCGCCACAGATCAAAAGAACTCCAGATAGCGACTGACTTCCCAGTCCGAGACGGAACGGTGGTAGTCCACCCATTCCATCTGCTTCAGCCGGATGAATTCCGCGATGAAATCGGCACCCAGCTGTGTCGAGAACAAGGGGTCGGCTGCGAGCGCCGCGACGGCCTCATGCAGGCTCTGGGGCAGGACCTGCACACCCTTCTGTCGCAGCTCATCCGGCGTCAGCGTGTAGAGATTGATGTTCAGCGGATCGCCCGGGTCAAGACCGCGTTCAATCCCGTCCAGACCGGCAGCAATGACTGCCGCGGTGGCGAGGTATGGGTTGGCTGACGAGTCAGGCAGGCGCAGTTCAATTCGCCCGAACGGAATTCGGACCATTGATGTGCGGTTGTTGTCGCCATAGGAGATGTAGGCCGGAGCCCAGGTGGCGCCCGAGAACGACCGCCCCACGACCAGCCTCTTGTAAGAATTGACACAGGGCGCACAAATCGCCGTGAGGGCCGGGGCATGGGCCATCAGCCCGCCCAGAAACTGGTAGGCCAGTCCGGACAGTCCCAGCTGCCTGCGGTCACTGCGATCCAGAAACAGATTGCTCGTGCCCGAGTCACTCAGGGAAATGTGCATGTGCATGCCGCTGCCCGTGCGATTCGACAGCGGCTTGGGCATGAACGTGCAGATTGCGCCAAACTCATGAGCGATTTCGCAGGCCCCCATCCGCAGCAGAATCATGCGATCAGCCGTGGTCAGCGCATCCGCATAGGTGAAATTGACCTCAAACTGTCCGTTCGCGTCTTCGTGGTCGACCTGAAATACGTCCAGCCCCACAGCCTGCAGAGATTCCACCAGCCGTTCGATAAAGGCACGGCTGCGGGAGAGGCCCTTGTAGTCGTAGCACGGCTTGTCCAGCCGATCCGTGTCATCGGCCGGACCAAATCCACCGTTCTCGTTCCGGCGGACCAGCATGAATTCCGGTTCCAGGCCGGTGTTCATCATCCAGCCACGCGCTCGCAGTCTGTCCAGCTGCTGTTTCAACAGAAACCGCGTATCAAATGGCCAGGGCTGCCCCTTCACACGCCCGTCGCACACAATCCGCGCGAAGCCCGGCTGCCACGGAACCAGCGACAGCGTCTGCAGGTCGCCCACCGCCATGTAGTCGGGAGAATGTGGCTCCTGTCCCAGCCCCCAGACCGCGAATCCGGCGAAACCCGCTCCGTCCGTCAGGATGTCGTCGAAATGACTGACCGGAACCGCTTTGGCCTTGGCCACGCCGTGAATGTCGACAAACTGTGCCAGAACAAAGCGGACTCGATTTTCCGCCAGAAACGACCTGGCTCCTGCTGGCGTCATAAATCTGTTCCTTTGAGCATTCCCGGCGTGGACGAACTTCCGTCAGCGCTGGACAGTCAGGGGAAAAAATGGAGCCAGCCCGACGGCGCGGCCCCCGTGATCCCGCGTGATCTCATCCAGCTGCTCCCACAGGTATTCGCCCAGAGTACCGTCACACCAGATATGGAAGACCGGCATTCCCGGACGATCCCGCTTCAGGATCCCGCAGGAGACGCCCGCCACACGCGTAAACACGATTTCGCGAGCCGGATTCCGAAAGTTGCAGCCACAGGTCTCTCGCAGCACCTCGTCGGCACGGGCTCCGCTCAGCAGAATTCCCGCGTCCTGGCGAAAATACGGGTACACCCCGGGAACTCCGCCGGGATCCTCGCTCCACAGGCGCCGCGTCAAACTGCCGGTGAGTCCGTCTTCAATCAGCAGCTCGGCACTGCCTGTCCGCACAATCAGACTGTCCAGCTCAGCCGAGTCCACAAACCCATAGATTTCGCCGGGCACGCTGATCCCCTGGTCGCGAATCCAGGACAGACATCCGCTGCCGCGGATCCCGATGCGGGGGAAACAACTGACGTCGCAGACCGCCAGGTCGGCGGACTGTACCGTCTCTCCATCCGGCTCACTGAA
>SYLK01000797.1 GCA_005809115.1 Planctomyces sp.
ATTTGAAATGGAGTGACAAGGATGTTACTCAGCGGCCCGTTCGAGAAGTTCGTCGAACCCAGTCCGGTGAGCGTTATCATGCGTGGTATTATCGAGAACCTGCTTCATCCGGAGAGGCTGGAACGGATTTTCGAAGAGAATGCCGTCTCCCAGTACAAGTGCAACAAAGGTACATGGTACAGTCGTTGTGCAGTAGTTGTGTCCGGTCGGGTTGTGGAAACCGTCGGACGCGGCATCAGAGGGCTTCGATGATATTCCGCAGCTGCGTCATACGCTGCTGCAATTGCCCGCGGACGTCCGGTGATTCGAGTTTTTCCCGCCAGGCGGCAGTGAGAAAATCCATCTGAGTGCATTCCAGGACAGCCGCCAGTTCCTGCAGGTCTTTTTCCATACCCTGAGCCGACGGGATAAACTGACTGAGTGCGTGGTTGATATCGTCGAGATTGACTTCGGAGCGCTGGTTCAGCAGTGCTGTGCGGCGCGCCGTCAGCACAACGCTTTCGATATCGGCTCCGCTGAGCTGGGAGTGGCGGTCCTGCAGGACGAGAGCGTCCGGATCAAAGCGGATGCCATTCTTGCGGGCCATGATGCGAAACATGCTCCGCATCTCTTCGTCGCCGTGCGGATAGAACAGGGGAATGTGGACTTCCGCACGTCCCTGGCGTTTCAGGTCGATCGGCAGCAGATCCGGGCGGCAGGTGAGCAGCATCCACATGATTTTCCCGCGGTACCGCGTATCACCCATCTGCTGGGCAATCATGGAGAAGATGCGGCCACTGGTTCCTGAGTCGCCTTCCTGGTTCCGATCTCCCAGTGCCGCATCGGCTTCATCGATGACGACAACGACCGGTCCCAGGCTGCGGAGCACGGTCAGGACGCGCTGCAGATTGCCTTCCGTCTCACCCACATACTTCGACCGGAAGTTCTTCAGCTTCACACAAGGGATTCCGATCGATCCGGCGTAACATTCTGCCAGAAACGTCTTGCCAGTGCCCACCGCCCCGCAGATCAGGTAGCCCATCGGGGCGGCATCGGCGTTCCCGCTGGAAATCAGTCGGGCATCATCGCTGAGTCGCTGGCAGGCACCGGCATGTCCCACGACGAGATCGAGCGTCTGACCGGGTTCGACGAATTCCAGGTATCCGCCGCACTGACGTTCAATCGCGGTCTTCTTGAGCTGCCGAAACCGGCGAGCGGTGACACCTCCGGACTCGGCGGTCCGGGCCAGCAGCTGCTCCAGACTCAGCAGACTGAGTCCGTTGGAACCGGCGACAATCTGTTGTGCACTGAGCACGTCATCAATGGAACCGGGAAGCGCCGCAGGCGGTGCCGCTGACTGCGTCGGCGAAGATGCGGCAGCACCCGTCTCACGGGGTGCCGCCGGAATTGCGACGGATGGAACTGCGACGGCTCGAGCTGCGCCAGTCGCTGCTGTTGCACCGGCTTCCGGGGCCGGTGGCTTCCCTCCCGGGGCCAGTCGGCCCAGCCGCTGCTGCACAAAGATTTCCCGAACCGACGGCTCCGGCAATGGCACTTCAATCGCGGTGACATAGGGGCTGGTGACCAGCTTCTCGTTCACCTCGGCCAGACTCTCACTGATCAGGACGAAAGCCATATTGACGCGTCGAATGTAAGGGTTTCTGGCCCAGTCCAGAAACCGCACGACCCGTCCGGCGATGCGACCGGAAATCTGTACCGGATCGCCTGGAGGAACAAGATACTGGCCGAAATCAAAGATGACGGACAGACGGCGACGCTTCTGTGGATCTTCTTCGACGAGAAACCGTTCGATCAGCTGATCGAGGGTCAGCAGAATGTTGTCCGGGTCACGTGACCAGTCGCGCCAGGGGCCGAACAGCCCTGTCAGTTCACGCATCATCTCCTGATGCCGATCGGACTCGCGCCCGGCAAGAACCTGCAGGCCCTTACTGAGATTGTGTTCGATCACCAGGTCCCACCGGCCGAAGAGGAACTCGCCCAGAAACTCGGTCAGGCTGATGAATTCGCTGGAGCCGTTTCGCTCGCAGAGCACCAGCTCAGGCACAGGTCCGTGGAGCAGAAAGAAGCAGGATGTGCGGGCAAAGTAGAATTCAGCGAGCTGTCGTGCCCATGCCGGGTACCACGGGGGCAGATCCGGAGGCGCTGCGGCGAGCGGCGATTCGCTGATGGAAACCATCTGTCAGGGTCCTGCATGGGTGAGGGACAGCCGCAGCCGCCGACGCATCATCGGGTTTCCGTGACTTTCTGCGATGGGCCGAGATCCTTTTCTTCCGGCCCGACATTGACGGTCTGGGGGGAAATCAGGCCCATATCCAGTTCGAACTGCCGCAGTGCATCGGTGGCCATGGCCGTTTCGGCTGCAGCTTCCCGTTCGATCTGTTCCACACCCTCGCCGGACAAATCGGCGGCCACGCGGGCCTTGCCGCGGTTCAGGTTGATCTGGTCCTGCAGCACCTGTTCGATCTGCCCCAGATCACTGGTGATATCGAAGTTGAAAGTCCCGGCGAGTTCAGCCAGCTCCGCCTCGGCACGGCTCATCTTGAGTTCCGCGTCGTACTTGTGCATTTTATCGCGGATTTCACCGACCTTCTTTGTCGCGTTGCGGATCTTGATCAGATTGTTCTCATACGCTTTCTCATGCATCTGCAGCTGTGCCTGATTCTCAGCCAGTTCGTTCTTTGCCTTCTGCAGTTCCAGCGCGAACCGGGCAGCAGTGTCGCGGTCACCGGCCTGGAGATACGCCTTGACACGCCCTTCGAGCTGCGAGATATGCTTTGTGTCAGTTGTCACCTGACGCTGGACGCGTTCGACGAGTGCCCGGTACTGGGCCAGTCCCTCCTTGCCACTCTTGAGCTGTTCGACCGACTGATCGTATTCGTACTGCATCTGCGCGATCGGATCGGCCGTCCAGAAGAAGTTTGCCAGCTTGTTCATTTGCGCTCGGAAGCTGCGCCAGATTTTACCGATGATCATCGCGATGGTTCCCGGAGAGGTTCTTCGATCGCACTGCGGTCAGCCCGTGATCGTAACCGGTCGTCTCACAGGGCTCAACTCAGGCGATCTGCTCCGCCCGGCAGCACAAGTTTCATTGATCCTGGAGCAGTTCATCCAGCAGCCCCGCCAGCCTTTCCAGAACCGGCAGAGGGATCGTGTGCGGCCCGAAGAAATCGGAGAACTCCACGGAAAAACCACTCTCACTCAGCAGCTGGCTGAGCTGAATTGCCGGTTCGAGCGGCAGCAGGGGATCCTGCCGGCCGTGGGACTGAAACACGCGACACCCCGGATGATCTGCGGCGAGGCTGCTCCACTCGTCGCTACAGAGCAGTGTTCCGGAGAACAGGGCCAGCAGCCGCGGACAGATTCGGTGTCGCAGTACCGCGTCCGTACTGACCATGGCACCCTGCGAGAATCCACCCAGAACGGTCCTCGTATCATCCAGGCCCGCGGCCAGCTGCAGAGCACTCACGGCATCCGCCAGCTGACGACTGGCTGCGACCATCCCTTCCGGCTGCAGCGTCGTCAGCTGTTCGAAATCCCGCGTCTGATTGATTTCCGCCAGTTGCGCCATGTTAATCGGCCACCAGGCGCGTCCCCCCGGCATTCCGAAGGGTGCCAGATCCCCCGGAGCTTCGGGAAATACGAATCGACAGTGCGCTGCGATCTGTGCACTGCTGTCGATCAGCCACGGACCGAAGTCGACCAGGTCATCGCCCGGGGCACCAAACCCGTGATTCAGGATCACCAGCAGTCCCGGACGGCTGCCCCGCGGCAGCGTGTCAATCAGACGGCACTTCAGTCCGGCCGCGTTTCCTGTCGAACTGTTCATCAGTTTTCTCACTCACTGCTGCGGGAGCCAGTCCCGGATTGGTCAGAGGATCCCGGACTGCCGGGTAGTCCCGGACTGCCGGGTAGTCCCGGACTGCCGGGTAGTCC
>SYLK01000798.1 GCA_005809115.1 Planctomyces sp.
ACTGTTGATCAACGCCCTGCTGTTGGGCGTGTTTGCTGTGCAGCAAAGTGTGATGGCCCGGCCGGCGTTCAAGCGGTGGTGGACTCGGTTCGTCCAGGCGCCGATCGAGCGCAGCACGTATGTGCGGTGCACGGACCTGGCGCTGATCCTGTTGTTCTGGCAGTGGCGGCCGCTGGGCGGGGTGATCTGGGATGTTCATGATCCAATCGCTCGCGGCATGATTTATGCGACGTCTGCATTCGGCTGGCTGACCGTCCTGGTCACGACGTTTCTGATCAATCATTTCGACCTGTTCGGCCTGCGGCAGGTGTGGCTGTACTTCCGCGGCAGGCCCTGCTCGCACCTGAGCTTCGTGACACCCGGACCGTACAATTTGATCCGGCACCCGCTGTACATCGGCTGGATGACGGCGTTTTGGGCCACGCCCACCATGACCGCGGCGCATCTGCTGTTCGCCGTCGGCATGACGGCTTACATGCTGATCGCGATTCGGTTCGAGGAACGCGATCTGCTGGACTTTCATGGGGACCGCTATGCTGACTATCGCCGGCGCGTACCGATGTTGATTCCCCGCTTGTCTGTTGATTCCCCGCTGGTCAAGGGAAACGCCGGTTCGTCCAGCCATTGACGTGAGCAGGAAGCGGACCGTGGAAAGGGAACTTGTCGGAATCGAATCTCAGTACAGGACGTGAACAGAATGCCTCAACTGATTGAACAACCGGCTGTGGTGCTGGCGGCTGGCAACAGACCAAAACGGATCGAAGAATTCGTGGGTCGAGTCAATACGCACCACAGTCAGGTCAGTGTGGCACGCATGGTCTCGCCGGCCGGCTGGGAGGAACCAGGACAGCGGCCGGAATTCACTGAAATCACAGTCGTGCTGAACGGTACGCTTCGCGTCGAGTACGACGGCGGCGAGCTGCAGGCTGGCCGCGGCCAGGCCATCGTCGCCGCGCCCGGCGAGTGGGTCCGTTACAGCACCCCCGGCGACGGCGGGGCGGAATATCTCGCGGTCTGCCTGCCGGCTTTTTCGCCCGAAACCGTCCATCGAGATGTCTGAACAGGAGCACCCCGTGTCACGCATTACCCAGGCGACGATTTTCCTTTCCGGGCCATTCCTGTGGCAGGCGACTCTGGCAGCCGATCCCGCCGAGAATTCGCCCGCGAAGAGAGATGGAACTGTCGCGAGCATCCTCCACCCCGGTCTCACCGGCTATGCCCGCGTCGTGACGACCAGATCTTCCGAAGCCCGGAAGTGGTTCGATCAAGGCATTCAGCTGCTGTATGGATTCAATCACGACGAAGCCATCCGCTCGTTCGAAAAGGCGGCCGCGATCGATCCGGCCTGCGCGATGGCCTGGTGGGGATCGGCTTATGCCCGCGGCCTGCACATCAACAATGCGGAGATGGGACAGGAACAGAGCGAGCTGGCTTTCCAGGCAGCACAGAAGGCCATGGCAGCACTGGATGATGAGTCGCCGGTCGAGCAGGCGCTCGTGCATGCGGTTCGCACACGCTATGCGCTTCCTGTCCCCGCGGATCGCCATCCACTTGATGAAGCGTACGCGGCCGCGATGGAAACGGTATGGCATCGTTTTCCGGATGATCCCGACGTGGGAGCACTCTTCGCGGAGTCACTCATGAATCTGCAGCCGTGGGACTTGTGGACCGTGGATGCGAAACCGAAGGGACGCGTGCTGGAGATTCTTGGGGTGCTGGAACAGACACTGGCGAAGACGCCTCATCATCCGGGCGCGAATCACTTCTATATCCATGCGATCGAAGCTTCCCCCTGGCCCGAAAAAGGAACAGAAGCGGCTGAGCGCCTGAAGGCGCTCGTGCCCGGCTCGGGACATCTCGTGCACATGCCTTCGCACATTTTCATCCGAACGGGGCGTTATGCCGACGCCGCCGATGCGAATGAGCGGGCGATCAAAGCCGACGAAACGTACTTCTCGAAGGCTCCACCGCCGGACTTCTACAGTTTGTACTTCATGCACAACGTTCACTTCCTGGCATATGCCGCGATGATGGAGGGGCGCTACGAGGCGGCCCTTGCGGCTGCGCGCAAGATCGAGAACGAGATGCCGCCCGAATTCCTGAAGAAGTACGTGACCATCGCCGATGGCTTCACGACGACGAAGCTGTTTGTCATGCTCCGCTTTGGCAGATGGAACGATATCCTGCAGGAAAAGGAGCCGGAGGAATGGCGGTTGCTCAGTCGCGCGGAACGACACTTCGCGCGGAGTATTGCCTGTACGGCGCTTGGCAGATCCAGAGAAGCTCGGCAGGAGATCGACAGGCTGGACGACGCAGCCGCTCGGCTTACGGACGAATGGAAGATGGGGAACAACTCCGCCAGCGCAGTCATCGCGATTGCCCGCGCGATGGCGGAAGGGGAGTTGGCCTTCCGGGAAGGGAATCGGGACGAAGCGTTTGTGTTGCTCCGCGAGGCCGTCGAGCTCGAAGAGAATCTGGCCTACGATGAACCGCCAGGATGGATGCAGCCGGTGCGCCACGCGCTCGGTGCGCTGTTGCTGGCAGATGATCATTTCGCAGAGGCCGAGCGGGTTTACCTGGCAGACCTGGAGCGACATCCCGGCAACGCCTGGTCGCTGCTCGGTCTGCAGCAGGCGCTGGCGGGTCAGGAAAGACCGGCGGCGGCGGCCGCGATAGCGGAGCAGGTGGTCCAGGCATGGTCCCGCGCGGATGTAAAACCGATCGCCAGCTGCTATTGCCATCCGGATGCCCGCGGGGCGAAATAGCCGGCAACGTGGCGGCATTTCTCAATAGCTCGCTGGACCTCAACGGGATCGATCATCGATCTGCGCAGGATTCCGCACAGCCTGCCGAAACCAGTCGCCTGTGGCCCCGGAGCAGGCGATATCTGTTCGACCCGTCGCACCCTCCCGACTGGCGTCGTGTCGCCTGAACGGCGAAACGAAATCATTTCCGCCGGCTCGTTCTGACTCAGGACTGGCGATTCTCTCACTCCGTTGACCCATGCGACAAATCCGTCGATACTTCATGAAATGCGTTACCGTTCACGGTCGCCATTCCGAGTTTCAGCGATTCCGTCACATGGTCGACATTGATCCAGCGCCGCTGTTGGAAATGGACGAGGACGCCGCGCTCCGCACCATCCTCGAAGGCACGGCGACGGAGACTGGCGAGCGGTTCTTCTACGCGCTGGTCGAGAATCTGGTCAGGGCGCTCGGCACGCACGGTGCGATGGTGACGCGCTACGTTGCCGATCAGGCTCAGTTGCACGCCTATGCGTTTCGGATGGACGGCGGCTGGGTCGAGAATTTCGTATTCGACATTCCTGGAACTCCCTGCGAGCGCGTGATTGGCCAGCGGCAGCTGGTACACATTCCCGAACGCCTGATTGAACTCTTCCCGATCGACGGCAGTCTGCGTGAGGCTGGTCTGGTCAGCTACCTGGGCATGCCGCTTCTGGATGTCGGCGGCGAGATTCTCGGCCACATGGCTGTAGTCGATCGCCGTCCCATGCCGGAAGAGGCGCGGGTGCTGGCGATCTTTCAAATCTTCGCCACCCGGGCCGCCGCCGAATTGCAGCGGCTGCGCCGCGAGGCCGATCTGCGCGAACGAGAGGAAAAGCTCGGCCGGCTGATTGACAGCGCGATGGATGTGATTATCGAACTGGACCACAACATGGCCGTGACGCGGATGAACACCGCGGCCGAAAAGTCGTTCGAGTGTGGCGCCAGCGAGGTCATCGGACGAGCGTTTCGTCCGATGATCGATGGCGCGAGCCACGAGAAACTTTGCCGTCTTACCAGGCATCTCATCGACCGCCCGCACGGTCAGCAGCATCTTTGGATTCCCGGCGGTCTGACAGCCAATTCGGCCAGCGGCAGCCAGTTTCCGGCCGAGGCCACGCTGTCGCGGTTCGAAGTCCGCGGCGACAGCTTCTTTACGCTGATCCTCCGTAACGTGAACGATCGGCTGGAAGCGGAACAGAAGATTCAATCGCTGACCGTCGAAGCGCAATATCTGAAGGAAGAACTGAAGTTCCATCACAATTTCGACGAGATCGTCGGCCAGAGCCGGCCGCTGCTGGACGCGTTGCGTGACGTCGAGCAAGTCGCGCCGACTGACGCCACCGTGTTGATCCTCGGCGAAACAGGGACGGGCAAGGAGCTGATCGCACGTGCAATCCATTCTCGCAGCCCGCGGCGCGACAAGCCATTCGTGAAGGTGAACTGCGCGGCGATTCCCGCAACGCTGATCGAAAGCGAATTCTTCGGCCATGAAAAGGGGGCGTTCACCGGTGCGACACAGCGACGGGAGGGGCGATTCACGCTCGCCGACAGCGGCACAATCTTTCTCGATGAAATTGGGGAGCTGCCTGTTGACCTGCAGGGAAAACTGCTGCGCGTCCTGCAGGAAGGCGAGTTCGAACCGGTCGGCAGCTCGCACACGAAAAAGGTCCACGTCCGTGTGATTGCCGCCACCAACAGCAACCTCAGACAATCGATCCAGGACGGCAGGTTCCGCGAGGATCTCTACTACCGGCTGAACGTCTTTCCCATCAACGTCCCGACGCTTCGCGAGCGCGGCGACGACGTCGCGCTGCTGGCTGACGCGTTCGTCAGGCGGTTTGCACAGAAGATGGGCCGCACGCTGCAGCCGCTGTCGCCGCACTGCATCCGGCGGCTGAAGTCGTACAACTGGCCTGGGAACGTCCGCGAATTGGAGAACGTGATTGAACGTGCGGTGATTACTGCGTTCGACGGGCGTCTGAACTGGGATCGCGCCTTGCCGGAATCATCTGCCGGGCCTCCCACGACAAGTCACGCGAATTCCGATATGGCACCATGCGCTCCGCGTGTGCTGACTGTGCAGGAACTGCAGGCGGCCGAGCGATCGAACATCGTTCTCGCACTGGAGCAAGCTGATTGGCGAGTCGCGGGAGCGGGGGGCGCCGCGGACTTGCTCGGCATGAACCCTTCGACACTCAACTCGCGGATGCGTACGCTCGGCATCAGGCGTCCGCTGTAGAGACGCTGTTCATCGCCCAGTTCGTCCCGCAGGCGGAATGTACGGGGCGATTTGCCGTATCGAGCGGAGGCTGGATCATTTGCGTCTGGAACGAACCGTTCCGCCTGGGGACCCCCCGATCCGGTTTACTACTCGTGGGAAGGGGAAGGGTGACTGACGTTTCAGAAGCCATAAGAACCCCTGACAAAACCTGCGTGGCCGCGTTGCTTCGAGAGTGGTCGAGATGCCAGGAAGAGTGACGAGGCGACACCTGTCGTCGAGGAGCGATGGCGCGGCAGGTCGGCCGCTCTCGAAGCAACCCTGCGGGACGTTTGTGGTGACGTCTCAGGCCACGTGGCTCGTCGGCGACGGGGTGTCCCGGAACGCCGGCGTCTGCTGCGCTCGCCTCGGCAGCTCCGGGCATCTTCTCAAGCCGATGCCGTTCCGCTGCGGGGGCTCGGAGAATCCTCGGCGTTCCCCTGACCAGGTCTCAGCCGCTCCGCGGGCTCGCCTCGCCACAGCGGCTGTGACGCCGCGTTGACACTTCGCCACACTCCGTCCCTCTTCACGGGAAACGGTAATCGACGTCTCCGTGACCTGCGGTTCCGAAGTCACCGAGCCTTCATCACCCATTGACCACCTGACGAGAATACTGAAAATTCACTGACCGATCTTGTCAACGTACATGATACCATTCTGCTGCCGCGACATTTCCTTCAAGGTACGACGTTTCCTTCAAGCGATGTCTGTTCGGGCGGTGATTTCCATCGCGTCAGCAGTTCGACATCTCCGCTGACTTCGATGCCGTGCTGTTGGCAATAGCTGACCACCGTGGGCGTGTGCAGATGGCGGTCCAATGTGCAAAGGACATCGGCGGAGGCGGCAATCGCCGTGGCGATAATCGGATCATCATCAGGGTCGGCGGTCACAATGGCCGCTGTCGCATCGGGTGCTGGTTCGACAACGACGCTGCCCCGTTGAATGTCCTGCAGAAATTGATCGATGTCCTCATCCGTCATGCCGTGAATGCGGCGGACTCGTTCCTATCGCAGGACGCGGCTGAGTTCGGACAACAGAAATGGCGAGACGCACAGAATGTGTGGCTCTTTGATGGCTCGCTGAAGTAGTTCGGCAGCCGGACTGGGAGGGCCGCTGGCCGCTCGGGCCAGGACATTCGTGTCGAGCACGATCCGCATCAGGGACGATGCCGGAAGTGGGACATCGCTTCGTCGACGGCGGCATCGGCTTCCACGCCAGTAACGCCGGTACTGACGGCGAATTGCTGGTTGACGGCGATGGTGTGGGCGATGCGCGCACGTGCCGCCTGCCGGGCGTCATCCCCCGGAGCCTGGCTCGGTGTGTACGTGAGAATCAGCACATGCTGCTGCGGTTCCAGAGCGGAACCCAGCAAATTCTCCAACGTCCGCTTTTCGTCGGCGGGAATCTGATTCACGTTGCGGGTGGCGGTAACGTCCATAGATTCAGTATACCTCACCGGCCGTTCTCAGGGCAAACGGTTGTTTTTCGGCAAATAGTTGTGTTTCTCGGTGAATCTCAGTTGTCTGACACTGGCACGGGAAACAAGTTCGTCATTCAATTGGTCTTGAATTGCACGGAAAAATCGGCACCATGATGAGTCATGAGTCAGGGATTGACTATACCGCCGGACCTCGGCGCCGAGCGTGGGGTGGCAGACACGAAGCCGACACCCCCGAAGACCGGGCGGCAGCGCGGTGGGCAGCCGGGTCTTCGGAAGCATGAGCGGCCTTCGACTCCGACGGATGAATGTAATGATGTGCAGAGCATCAGGCCGCATTCCTGTCGCCGCTGCGGAACGACGCTGCAGGGCCATGATCCGAGCCCTCTGCGTCACCAGGTGTTCGAACTTCCTGAGAGCCGGCTGCACGTCACCGAGTATCAGCTTCACCGGCTGACGTGTGCCTGCTGCGGCAGGCAGACGTGTGCCGAAGTTCCGGAAGGCGTGACCAGCAGCCAGAGCGGCCCCCGACTCGTGGCGTTTACGGCGCTGCTGATGGGCCTGTTCCGCCAGAGCAAACGCCGCGTGTCTCTGTCATGTGAAACACTGTTCGGTCATTCCGTCAGCCCGGGCCTGGTCGTGAAACATCAGCAACAGGTCAGGGACTGTCCACGCTGGTCGGCTTGCCGGCCACGACGCTGAACAGGCGGCCAAAGTTCCGCACTCACTCGCACCACGTCTCGGTGGAAATCCCCGGACGCTCAAAACTGGGAACAGACTGCCAGAATGCCGCTTTCGAAGAGCGTCGCCGCGTCGTAGAATGGGGAAGGAAACGGGAGAATTCGGAAGGCTCGAGAACCGCCAGAGTCCGTTGCGAATCCCCGACTGACGCGATCCGGTATCGATCTGAGCCGTGGCATTCGTGAGCGCCGCATTCGTTGCACCGCATTTGGGAAGTCCGCATGTTCGCTGCCCTGATCACCTGCCGCATTCACGCGGGAATCTGCCTGACGCTGATGGCGTTCTGCTGCGGGTCCCTGCCGGCTCAGATCGACTTCAATCGTCAGGTCCGGCCTGTCCTGGCAGAACATTGTCTCAAGTGCCATGGTCCCGATGCCGCGAAACACGGCGCGGAACTGCGTCTGGATGTGGAAACGGAGGCGAAAAAATCGGTCATCGTTCCCGGTGCCCCGGCGGAGAGTGAACTGATCCGCCGGATTCACTCGGCCGACCCGGAAACTGTCATGCCTCCTCCCTCCACCAGGAAGCCACTGAATGACTCCCAGAAACAGGTTCTGCGGCAGTGGATTCAGGAAGGAGCAAAGTATTCCGGCCACTGGGCTTTCCAGCCGATCGTCCCGTCAGAAACTCTGATCAGTGGTCTGCCGGAACCGGATTCTGCCGGGACATCCGCGATTGATCGGTTCCTGCTGCACAGGCTCCGCCAGTCTGGTCTGACGTACTCGCAGGAGATCAGCCGGGCTCAGTACATTCGCCGCGCGACCTTTGATCTGACAGGACTGCCGCCGACATGGGGCGAGGTGGAAGCGTTTGAGAGCGACACGGCGGACGGAAGTTTCGAGCGACTGATCGACCGGTTACTCGATTCGCCTCGCTACGGGGAACGCTGGGGGCGACACTGGCTCGATCTGGCCCGCTATGCGGATACTCACGGTGGCGCGGCCATTGGCTTCACGAGCTTCCCGTTTTCGTACACTTATCGCGACTATGTGATCGGCGCCTTCAACCGTGACGTTCCGGCTGATCGGTTCCTGCAGGAACAGATCGCCGCCGATCAGCTGGGACTGCCGGAACAGGACCCCTCACTGGCTGCCCTGGGATTTCTGACCGTCGGCATGCAGTTCCGAAACTATCACGACACGATCGACGATCGGATTGACGTCGTGACTCGGGGCCTGATGGGACTGACCGTCACCTGTGCGCGGTGCCATGATCACAAGTTCGATCCCATTCCCACTGCGGATTACTATGCCTTCTACGCGTCAATCGCTCCCAGCGAAGTGCCTTCGCAGCTGCCCGCCATCGGGAACGTGCCGGATCAGCAGGCCCGGCAGAAGTATGAACAGGAACTCGGCGAACTGCAGATGAAGTACGAGCAGTTCGCCCGGGAACAGAGCGATGTGATGCGTCATCGACTGCGGATGCAGGTGGGGCTGTACCTGAAGGAAATCGCCAGAGGTCTGGGAGAACAGGACGTCTCCACTCAGTTCCTGTCTTATCGAACGGACGACATTCGCCCGCTGATCTTCAATCGCTGGAAGAGCTACCTGGCATCTCTGCCACGGGAAGATCCCGTTTTCGGACCCTGGATTGAAATGCAGTCCTGGGGC
>SYLK01000799.1 GCA_005809115.1 Planctomyces sp.
CTGCGATCGCGATGGAAGCCGGAATCAACCAGACTGGCAGACCCACAGCCGTGGCCCGGTAGCGCTCGCCCAGCTGCGATGCTGGTATCGCCGACGCTGCCTGGACCAATTGTCTCTGAAAAAAGACCGTCCCCGAGCCGCTGACTGCGTCAGTGGCGAATCACTCGCTGCAGGACCACCCACCCGGCACAACCCAGAATCGCATTGGGGACCCACATCGACCACCACGGCTGCACGGTGCCGGTCTTGCAGAGATTGACCATCAGAAAAGTGGTGGGATAGTAGATCAGCAGGATTGGCAGGAAGCACATGATGAAGCTGGTAATGAACTGACGCCGTGCCTGCAGCATCGAGAACGGACCGCCCAGAAACGAGAAAAACAGACAACTGGCGGCCATGGCAAAACGATTGTGAACTTCAGCCCGGTATCGCCGTTCATTGGAGACCGCACGCCGCTGTGCGACCGTGTATTCACTCAGCCCCGTACCACGCAGCGCGGCAAAATCCCCGGTCACCAGCAGCATCGTCGCTTCCTGAAGCATCAGCTGCCGGCTTGTCTCCGCCATCCGGATGGCAGCCGCAATCTCCTCTTCCAGTCGCCCGATCGTGAGATGCCTGGCCTTCACTCGTTCGGCACCCTGACGCAGTGGCAATGCCAGTTCATATTCGTCGAACTGCCCGGACGTGTCGGCTCCCGGGCGACTGAGTGTCCAGTCCTTCAGTCGCAGCCGCAGCTCCTGCTGTTCGAGATCAAATCGGATGCTGGCTTCCTTTGCCCTCACGGTAATCTGCTGGTGATCCTTCTGACGATACACGAATGTGGCATCGACCAGAATCCGATCACGAACCTCAGCCACATTGATCGTGTAACCATGAGCGGCGTCACTGAAGAGATTCTGAGTGGCCAGCATGTCCAGAAAGATGTCTTCCATCGCCTGCGTCACGATCCGTTCGATGTTCCCGACGGCCCACGGAATCGCAAAGTTCGTGAGACCAAATGACCCCACTGTCAGCACGCTGCCCAGCAAAAACGCCGGAGCCAGCAGCTGCATCGCACTGATGCCCGCGGCCTTGGCAGCCGTGACCTCCAGATCGCCGGAAATCCGGCCATACACCACACACACCGCCAGCAGCAGTGTTGCCGGAACCGTGAATGGCAGCATGCTGGGGACCACATAGGGCACAATCTGCACGATCTGCACCAGACCGAGCCCCCGCTCGGATGCTTCCCGAAAGACCCCCGCAAACACCAGCATCACAGTCAGAACAACCACCAGCAGACTGAATACCCGGATCAGCTCCGCCAGGATGTATCGCTGCAGAAGTTTCATGCCGGCTGTTCCTCAAGCCGGAAACCGCACCGGTCAGCCGCGCTGCGCCACCGTGCGACGAGGCACCGCGATGGGAGGACACGGGATTCCATCCTCACGCTCGTCGCGCCAAAGTCACGGAGCCCCCGCTGCGGCCCCGACGATCCGCTCCGGTTACTCCGGTCCCGGCAGTTCCTGTCCCTGTCTGCCCAGACGCAGCCGATGGGGCCCAACGCGAGCCCGGGACTGGGCAACGCATCGACAGAAACTCCCTGCTCCACCATCCCGACCTCCAAATTGTCACCACCGCCGTTTGTCAATGCCGACGGCGGAATCCTTCCGTGGCCGAGCGGCTGACGCTGCCCATCTGGCGCGCCCGAACTGGCGTCTGCTGTCCGCACACGAGAAGATTAGAGGGAATCGTCTTCTGCAACAATCCGAAAACGCGGCACCCCCGGAACACCATGGATTCAACGGCGGAACGGCCAGGGACGCCAGCCAGACGGAGGACGCGGTTTCAGGCCCATCCGTGGAGCCGGGCTGCGTGATCCGTAAGCTGAAGGTAAGTCCCAGACTGGAGAAGGATCTGCATCCGGCTGCAGTGGCACTGTTTCGGTCGTACCGTCCATGTCGAAGTCAGGAGCGGCAGGCGCACTGTGGTCCGGTGTCCATTTCCGATCCGTGATCTGTGCCGTGTCGTGGCCGTGACCCGGTGGTGGCATCCGCTGGCGGACCACATTACCCAGATCCACCACGTTCGCCTGCCCTCCGGGCAGTTCCCACAGGGATCTGTCAATCGCACAGTTCGTTCTGACTGATCCGAACTGCAGCTCAAGATCCGTGTCCATGGCGGGAAAACTGACAATCAGAGACTGGGGCAGCAGGTGACCATCAAACTTCTTATGACTGCGAATCGTGGCGCGAATCAGCGGATTTCGCTGGTGGTCGTAAATGACATGTTCCCGGATCAGCCCGGCGGTGGTGTCGACTTTGGTGACGCGGCGGAGCGGGAGGCCGTCGTAATTGTCGGTGACAGAAGTGAGCCAGAGTTCCCGACTTCCGGCCGGGCCCGCGCGCAATTCAAATTCTCCCTCATCCAGCGGAACAACACCCAGTACCTGCAGGAGCCACTCAGGATCAATCCTCGGCACTCCGACGGCAAACTGCTCCAGCAGACCTGCGTCTTCGTGCCGCCATGTCAGCACGTTCCCGTCGCCAGGCTGCACGTAGAACCAGCATCTCTCTTCATTTGCCCCCAGATCCGCTCGGGAAAGTACTCCACTGGCAGTCAGCCGAAACTGTCCCGGTGCCTGGCAGGCCAGATGACCGGAGAGACGCGTTCGCATTCCACCAGGCATCCTGACGGTGACGCGGGTATCCGTGCACCGCATGGCACTCAGGCCGTCATGCTGCTGATTCAGGAAGTCGACCAGCTCGCTGCAGCTCAGCGACATCGATAACTGCGGCACCGCTGCCGTTGCGGGCGGTCGTGACGGCAGCCACTGGCAGCCGCCGGCAATCACCGGCGACAGCAGGACCGCAATCATGACACGCGACCTGACCATAATCGGATCCCCGACATCACGCGCCGCTGAATGCAGCAGGCACCCTACGCAGCCGCTGTTCGCCCGGATTCAAACAACTGCAGCTGCAGGCGACCGATCTGGTCTTCCGTCAGATCTTCTTCCGGAACATCGAACGGACCTTCTCCACCACTCCCCTGCAGCCTCATGCAGGATCGCCCGTCAACCTGCACCACGTCCTCCAGAATCAGGCGCCGTTTCCGCAGCAGCAGCAATGACAGCACATAGCGATACTGCTGCTGGACGACGTTGGGGGATTCGCTGAGCTGCAGAAAGTAATCGAACAGTGAATCCGCATCAAACTTCGGACGTTCGACAGCTGGCCCCTGAGGAATCACCGTGCGCCAGTGCCCCACGGCGCCGGGCGGTGGCCCGTGCCATTCGTCCGCACAGTAGTCACGCCGCACCAGCTTCCCGTCCTGCTCGATCAGCGCAGACCAGCAAACTTCCCCGGGCTGAAACACTCGCCCCGAACTGGCGCAGGATTTAGCCACCGGTCGAACATTGAAATCCATTCGTCTGTCGTCTCGGCAAACTGGGTCTCGCTGGCCAGACTGCCCCATAACATCCGTGTTGCGGCATCTCCTCCCGGCCGATACAGCGCGGCATCATACGGGGATTGCTGAAACCGGCCAAGAGGAAGATTCTCTCGTATGCCACACGCAGGGCGCCGTCACAGCACACGCTGCGTCAGACGCCGCAGCTCAACCGCGCATGCCGAGAGATCACTGATACAATGTCAGACGCGACATGGCCACAGGAGATGGCGCTCCTCCGGTATACACCTGTGGCACCGCTGTCCGGCGTTCCGACAGGTCGGGCGGCATAAAACGGTCCAGCCGCGGACGAAAAACCACCAGCAGAAACAAAGGCAGGTACCACAGGACATATGTTCCGATATCATCCGGATACCACAACTGAGCCGCAACCACGAGCGCCGCGGAATTTGCCAGCAAATTCTCCAGGTTCCGAGGTCTCGGGAGCACGGTCATGGCTGTCAGCATGACGAAAAATACGGCTGCCATGGGGATGCGGACAAACAGCTGCCCCAGCGGCGTCCCCGCCGCGTTTCCCGTGCCATCCAGCAGTCGGTAGACCGTCCAGTTCATCGTGGTGACAAGCTTGTTCATGAAGGAATTCGTGTCGCTGGAGGTCAGCATCAGGCAGATGGCCAGCACCGCCCCCACAGCGACCAGCGACGTGCCAAATCGAAACGCACCACGGCGCCCATAGAAAACGGCCCAGAGGGGCACCAGAAACACGGCGAAAAACAAGGTGCCACACGCAAGTCCCAGCAATACACCAGAAACCACGGGACGCCGATACGCGGCGATTGCCCAGGTGAGGCAAGCCCCGGGAAGCACGTGACTGAGATGATGGACGTGAAACGCGGTGCAGGGCAGCAGCAGATACAGGCAGCTCATTGAGATGCCGAGCTGAATGCTGTTGAAATGTCTGAAACCGATGTACAGCAGTCCCAGAACAACCGTCGTGTGTGACACCGCCACCAGAATCTGCGCGACAACAGCTTCCAGATCAATTGCCTCGGCCGGAGTCACCACACCGCCATCGTGGAGCCGCCCGGAAAGCTCAGCCATTCCGGCAGCTCCCGCAGCGAGGAGAGTTTCCGTTGGAGCGGGCGGCTGCTCACCGCCCGGTTCAGTCGTCACCAGCACTTCACGCCGCTGCAGCAGTGCTCGGCCATGCTCCACGGCAGCCACGTTACTCTGCGGGGGTTCAACCAGAAAAATGCTGATCGTCAGGAGAGCGAATGCGGGAACGCAGAGAAACGTCAGACCAGCCTGATTCAGGTTTTGTTCCAGTCGAGGACGCCGGGTCAGTGATTCGTCAAACACCAGTCGCACCATGAGCAGCAGGGAAAACAGCAGCAGTCCAATCGAACTCCAGCGGCCGACAGGAGCAGATCGCAGGGATTCCCCGGAGACTTCTGCGCTCGCCCCGCGATCGTCCGTCGTTCCGGGATTTGCGGCGATACCGCGCGAGACCTCTCCCGGATCGAGTGAACCGTCCGGCAACAGCGGGGCTACGGCAAACAGGGCACGATTGCGCGCTTCCTGTTTCTGGCGGACTTCAGCGCCGGGATCAGCCAGGGACGAACCTTTGGATGCACTGGCCACCACCAGTGAAGTCGACAGCAGCAGAATCAGCAGCACATCGAGATTACGCACCGTGAACAGGCGCGAAAACCGAAAAAACACTGCGATGACAAGAACCGCAACGTAGACCAGCCACGTCGGATTCGACACATTGACAAACGGAAAATGCTGTTCCATGTCATTCAGAGTGCGACCGGCAGAAAACGTAATCGCCACCGGCAACCCCTTGCCGCTGACTGTTTTCCGACGTTCGAATCTTTCAGGACGCAACCGACCATGTCGCATCGACCCAGAATCTTTGTCCCCACTCATATTCCACCCAGGCACCTCCGAAATAGCAACTCACGGATCACCGAACTTCGGAAATCCCTGATCTTCCTGTGAAGGCGCTGCAGATTGGTTGACAAAACCAGCAGACTTTGCCTGCGCACCGCGGCTCCCTTCCGTATCGCTTCCTCTCCGCGTAAAATCGCCGTCCGGCAGTTTTCTGATGCCGTCAATGGCGGGGCAGTTTTTGTCCCGTCGGTCCGTATTTCTCCGTTTAAGGTCAATTGTGTGACCGCGTTACCTCGCATGTTTCGCCTCCGCCAGACGTTTTCCGCCCCGAGGCTCGACGACGTTTCCGGTGAAGTGGCGCGGCAGCTCAGCCGTCTCCAGCTGGGCAGGAAAATTCAGGCCGGACAGACGGTGGCGATTACTGCCGGCAGTCGCGGCATCGCCAACATCAGCACGATCATCCGATCGGTCGCAGACCACGTGAAGCAACTGCATGCCGTGCCGTTTATCGTGCCCGCCATGGGCAGTCACGGCGGCGGCACGGCGGAAGGACAGTGCCGGATTCTGGCCGACTACGGGATCACGCCCGAGACCATGGGCTGCGAACTGAGGGCCTCAATGGAAACCATCATCGTCGACACGACATCACAGGGCATACCGGTCCATTTTGACAAACACGCATCACAGGCCGATCACGTCATTGTCGTCGGCCGCGTGAAACCGCACACCGGCTTCGTGGGAGACGTTGAATCCGGCCTGCACAAGATGATGCTGATCGGCCTCGGCAAACATGAAGGTGCAAAAATCTACCACCGCGCCATCGCTGATCACACCTTCATGGAGATCATCATGGCCGTGGCAGCCCGCGTGATCGCGCGCTGCCGAGTCGTCGCCGGCCTGGCCATCGTGGAAAATGCCATGGACGAAACGGCACTCATTGAAGCCGTCGCTCCGGAAGAGTTTCTGATCAGAGAGCCACAACTGCTGAAACAGGCAGTCCAGTGGCTGCCGCGCCTGCCGTTCACCGAATGCGACCTGCTGATCATTGACCGCATCGGCAAAAACATTTCCGGGACAGGCATGGACACGAACGTGGTCGGCCGAAAATACAATGACCATGCCGCCACCGACAAGGACTCTGTCCGCTGCCGCCGCATCATGATCCGCGGTCTCACCGAAGAAACTCACGGAAACGCCTGCGGTATCGGCCTTGCCGAATTCACGACACGCAGTACCGTGGATCGGATTGACCATCAGTATACGGCCATCAACTGCATCACCGGCAACCACCCGACGGGCGGTATGATCCCCCTGACGTTCCCGAATGACAGGGAGGCCATTATCGCGGCGCTCCAGACCATCGGGCTCACGGAACCACGTGATGCGCGAGTCATCCAGATTTCCGACACGCTCCACCTGAGCGATGTTGTCGTCAGTGACGCGTACCGCCGCCAGATGGCCGGTCGCCCGGATCTCGCCTCGCTGGAGGAGTCGCGGGAGATGGACTTTGACCCGACCGGCCGGCTGGCCGATGTCTGATGCCCCCAACCGACAGCAGATGCTGGCGTCGGTTCTTTACGGGGGGATCTTACGAGGTTCCTGAGCCCTTGGGCCAGGTCCGTGAGTGAGTACTCTCTCACGTCCAGCACAGCGGATACATCGTGCTGCCGAGGCAGACGTTGCTGCAGAAC
>SYLK01000800.1 GCA_005809115.1 Planctomyces sp.
ACCGGCCACTCCATCAGCAGCCAGCCCCCTCCCGCAGGTGTCCGCACAGCCGGATCCGCAGGTGACAGTTCCGGAAGTTCTGGTAACAGCCTGAGCGTGGGTGGGCGGCGTGGGCCTGCGGATCCGTGCGTCGCTTTCAATTGTGTTGTGATGTGGGGGCAGCCCGCTCGACTGTCACGCGAGTGCCGATTCGTTCACCGGAAATGACACGCGCGATGTTGTCAGCACGGCGGTAATTGAACACGACGATGGGGATTCCATGTTCCATGCAGTGATGCATTGCCTGAGCATCCATGACCTGGAGATTCTGGTCCAGCACCTCGCGAAACGTGATGTCCGTGTAGCGGATGGCGTGCGGATTCTTCGACGGATCTTCCGAATATACTCCGTCGACTTTCGTGGCCTTCAGGACCACCTCAGCGTCAATTTCACGGGCGCGCAGCGCGGCGGCCGTGTCCGTGGTGACGAAGGGACTGCCGGTACCAGCGGCCAGTATCACCACTCGCCCTTTCTCAAGGTGCCGCAGACAGTGGCGGCGAATGAAGGGTTCCGCAACGCCCTCCATGCGAATCGCACTTTGCAGTCGTGTGGGAACACCGATACTCTCCAGTGCGTCCTGCAGGGCCAGGCCGTTGATGATTGTGGCCAGCATGCCCATGTAGTGAGCGGTTGACGGGACGATTGTCTCGCTGATCTCGGCAAACTGACGCCCCCGCAGAATATTGCCGCCCCCGCAGACAATCGCCAGCTGGACCCCGGCCTGAACGACCTGGTGAATCTGGCGGGTGATCGAGGCGACTTCCGTCATGCTGATACCGGACTCCCCTTCACGGCAGAAACTTTCCCCGCTGATCTTGAGGAGGACACGGCGATAGACAGGTGTAATTGCGAATCCGGAGGCGGCCATGGATGGCTCCACTGACAAGGAACAGCGTGCGGCCGGGTCAGGCAGCTTCCCGGCGGGAACGAGGAAAATAGGAAACGGCCGACCTGGCGAGGTCGGCCGCTCGGAAACGTCAGGCGAAACGCCGCATCAACCGGCCCCGCGGACTATTTGTTCTGGCCACCGACAGTCCATCGCAGAAACCGCATCGCCTGCAAACCGCCTTCGGCCAGGGCCTGCCCCACCGTCTTGCTGTCGTCGCGGGCGAACGGCTGAAAGGCGAGAACTCCCTGTTCGGCGTAGAACATCTTCAGTTTGCCATCCACCATCTTGCTGATGATATTATCGGGTTTCCCGCTGGCGCGGGCTTCGGCTGTCAGTCGGTCCCGTTCGGCCAGGACGGCCGCCGGATCAAGCTCTTCGGGGTTTGTCACGACGGGCCGCATCGCCGCGATGTGCATCGCGACATCCCGCAGAACCTCCTGTGACTTCGGAGTGCCGGAACCGACAAACAGAACTGCGGTCTTGAAATCGTGGTGCACATATCCACCGACGGGTCCGGTCATCCGGGCAATGCGATTGATCACGATCTTTTCCCGGATCTTGTTGACAATCTCCTCGAATACTTCCTGAAAAGTCCGGTTGCTGCCGGCAGGTTTCTGGCTCATCAGTTCCGCCGGAGTCGCCGCACCAGGCCCGCGCAGCAGCTGCTCGACCAGGGACTGTCCGAAATCACGCAGCACCTCTCCCGTCGCGACAGGCGCGGATTCGCACTGAATTTCGACCATCGCCGCCTCCGCATGGCCGTCCCTCGTGGCGATAAAGATCCGGCCTTCCTCTGTCGCATTATCGGCGCGCTTCAGCTGCACCTTCTTGAATTGCTCCTTCAGGATCGCGATGGCCTTTGCCTCATCACCCCCGGCCTCTGTCAGAGCTTTCTTGCACTCCATCATCGGAAGGTCCGTTTTTTCCCGAAGTGCCTTCACGGCTGCGGCTGTGATTTCCGCCATTTTCATCAGACTCCTGTTCAAACCAATGTGGCTGATTGCCGGATAACTGCCCACTGTGACACCGTGGCCACAGAAAATATGCACGAACATCCTGAAACAGACGATGCCATACGTGTCGCCGGGCGAAACGCATGGCATCAGGGAAACTGCCGGACCCCATCGCCCGGTCACAACGCATCACGCGGGATGCCGGCGGTCCGGGCAGATTCGGGTCACCCTGTCCCAGCTGCGCTAACGGATGCTGGGAACGGCCTTCGGTTCGGTCGAAGCATCCGATTTCCGCGGCTGCTCTTCCGGACGCAGGCTGCGCCCCTGCTTGACCGCATCGGTCAGGTGGGTCACGATCAGCCGGATCGAACGCAGGCTGTCGTCATTGCCCGGGATTGGCAGGTCGACCGTATCCGGGTCGGAGTCCGTGTCGACCAGAGCCACCACCTTGATACCCAGCAGTCTGGCTTCGTGAATCGCATTCTTTTCCTTGGTCGGATCTACGACGACCAGACACTCCGGCAGGCGATTCATTTCGCGGATACCGTTCAGATTGCGGTAGATTTTCTCGTACTCCCGAGTCAGCTGCGACTGCATCTTCTTCGAGTAACTACGGATTTCCCCGGTCTCCCGCAGATGCTCCAGTTC
>SYLK01000801.1 GCA_005809115.1 Planctomyces sp.
CAAACGCCGACGAAAAAAATCCCGACACGACGTTTCAGCTGCTCGGATTTCCTCAGGTCGTGGATCAGACGGGTCTGCAGTCGCGGGAGCCGTTCGAGGTTCTGGCTTCGCAGTTCGTCGAGGAGCTGCGGCGGGGACAGCGTCCGAGCGTCGAGTTGTATGCGCGACGTTATCCGCCCCATGCCGTCCGGATTCGCGACTGTTTTCCGGTCCTGGCTCTGCTGGAACAGGCGCGGATCGATCGGGAAGTCGCATCGTTTCGACGCAACATGCCGGAACGCTTTCCCTTCTCACGCCTCGGCGACTGCGAACTTCTGTGCGAACTGGGACGAGGTGGCATGGGAGTCGTGTTTCAGGCACGCGACACCATCTCCGGACAGGTTGTGGCCATCAAGGTGCTGCCGTGGCGCGTCTCCATCGTCCCTGAATTTCAGCAGCGATTCGAACGCGAAGCCAGCATCGCATCGCTGCTGCGACACCGCAACATCGTGCCCGTGTTTCGCTATGGTCAGGAGCACGGCTACTGCTATTACGTCATGCAGTTCGTCAACGGTGTCGGCCTTGACCTCGTCATCGAACGCCTGCGCCAGTCCGAGGGCGTCGTGTATCAGGACGAGATCCGCCGGATTGAACATGGCCGGCCCAGCGGATTCGTCACGGCTTCTGCTGTGGGTGACGCTGCGGCTGATGCGGCAGTTTCTGCCGCCGCCGAGGCTGGTGCCGCGACCGAGGCTGGTACCGCCGCCGAGGCTGGTGCCGCGGCCCGGGAGTTGCCGCAGGCACCGGCAACCGGTCGCCGCCGACTCACGCGTACTTCCTGGCAGAGCTTCGCCCGCATCGCGGTCCAGGCAACCCAGGCCCTTCGCGCGGCTCATCTCGCCGGCATCCTGCACAATGACATCAAACCGGCAAATCTGCTGCTCGACACCGACGGGCGCGTCTGGGTGACCGATTTCGGACTGTCGCAGCCAATGGTGCCGCCCCCGCCCCCGCCCACTCGGCATGAACCCCGCCCGTCGAGTCGCTCCGCCAATACCCGATCGCCGGAATCGTCTGCCACAACGGACGCGCTGGCCGGTACACTCCGATATATGGCGCCCGAATGTCTGGTCGGGAATCGGGACGCACGCAGCGATCTGTATGCCCTGGGAATCACGCTGTACGAACTGGCCGTGCAGCGACAGGCGTTTACTGAAACCGACCGTGACCGGCTGACTGCCGCTGTTCTGGCGGGAACTCCGGAGACGCCGGGTTCAATCAACCGCACCATCCCCGCAGACCTGGAGACCATCATTCTGAACTGTATTGCCCACAACCCGCAGGACCGTTACACCAGTGCCGATGCACTGCTGTCGGACCTGATGAAGTTCTGTGCCGGTGACCGTGTCTTCTCCACCCGCCCCGGAGCTCTGACTGGTCTGTTCAGGTCCGTCCGCCAGCGTCTGCAGGGACCCGGCCCGTCAAGGTGAACTGCCGCCGGCGGAAACCGACGTCACGTCAAGGTACCGGCCTCGCCTTCCAGAACGAACTTCTGCAGTGTGTGACAGTCCGGTGACACCAGCCCGCGATTTCCTCCGGCGGACATCACGACCTCAGACACGTAGATATCGCCGCGTGAATCCACGCGGATGTCGTGCGGCGCAAAAAAATCGCCCGGAGCTGTTGGTTGCTGTCCGCCTCCCCACCGCGCCAGCAGACCGCCAGCCGAATCAAAGATACTCACCCGGCCACCGGTCGCATCCGGAGCAACCGCGGGCGTCCCCGGCCAGATGCCGGAACGGTAACCCAGTTCTGCCACATACAGGTGACCAGATGCGTCGAACTGAACCTGACACGGTCGCGCAATTCCTGTCCAGGCATCCACGAATTCTCCCGCATCCGTGAAAATCTTAATCCGGTCATTCTCCCGGTCGGCAACCCAGACACGTCCACGGCCATCCACCGCGATGCCATGCGGGATTCGGAACTGTCCGGGACCGGTGCCCGGTGAACCCCAGGAAAACCGGAGCCTGCCGTCGGGAGCGAATCGATGAATCCGTGCATTCCCGTAACCGTCGGCCACATAGATGTCGCCCTCGGGCGACAACGCCACATTCGTCGGATAATTGAATGGCGGACCGGCATGCCGAATCGTCCGGAAATCGACGCTCGTCGCGCCCGTGGCAGACGGCTGCCCGGGCGTCCCCAGTGTCAGCAGCAGTCTTCCCTCCGGCGAAAACTTCCGGACCGTGTGTCCGGCATCATCCGCCAGATACACCGAATCATCCGGCCCGATTGTGATCCCATGCGCCCGGGAAAACAGCCCTTCGCCCCAGGCGTGCAGAAACCGCCCGTCACGATCAAAGACCATCACCGGGTGATCACTCCGATTGAACACATACACCTGATCGCGCGAATCAACGGCAACGGCCGATACCTCAGTCCACGAATACTCCGGCGGCCGCTGCACCCAGTTGGTCAGAGCCTGATACCGAAACGTCCCCGTACCGACCACGACGGATGGTGACGACACTCGCGTTGGGGACGTTTTCGCACTGGAAGTATTCATTGTCACCGGAATTCACTGTCTGAGTCGGGCTGTGTCGGGCAGATCAGAGTCTCGCGCGGATTCGCGCGGCAACGGCTGCTGACGCACCACAGGGTGCGGATTCAACTGCAGCGTGGTGTGGGGGTCGCTCAGCCGCAAGGCTGCACACCGGCCCGATCCGCATGATGAGTTTACCTGACCGCGCACCGACAGTATGCCAGATGTTCCTTCCACGTGGAAGTACGAGGCACGGTCAACTGCAGAAGAGTCACCAGCCACGGGAACGATGCTTGTGAATGTGCGGCATCGGTGTCGACCTGAATTGTCGTCAACGAATGTTCCCAATCGTTCCGCGGCTGGAACAGCGCTTCAGGAACGCCGCTGCAGGTTTGTGTGATCGCTGAGGGACAAGCGATCGACTCCGGGCCTGTCTCGGCTGCTCGCGATCTGCATCCACGTGCCGAAGATGACACCGCCTGGCTTCAATTTGCACCTGCTCGCAGGTACAACTTCCTGTGATCGAGCAGTCGGCAGCGCCGGCACGGAGTTTACTGAATTCAACCCTGTCCGATTCCTGAAGACACTGCTGCGGCGGGACGGGGAGACGATTGCCCAAATTTCAGACGTGAGATGGTGTCGCGACGATCGCGTAAGGACATCGACCACGGCATGGGTCGGGCAGCGCTGAAGCGTGCTCACGAGCACCGAATCAAGAGACACGCTTCGCACAGGACGCAACGGAAGTCACACATGGGTGAATTGCTGAACTGGGAGTCGCTGGCGGCTCTGCTGACCCTTACGTCCCTGGAAATGGTCCTGGGTATTGACAATCTGATCTTCATTGCGATTCTGGCAGGGCGGCTGCCCGAGGAGAAGCGCGATGCCGCTCGTCGTCTGGGACTTTTACTGGCCGTGGTATCCCGAATCATGCTGGTACTGGCGATCGGCTGGGTGATTCAGCTGAAGGAGCCGTGGCTGAGCGTACTGAGCTGGCACTTTTCCGGCAAAGATCTGATTCTGATCGGGGGCGGATTGTTTCTGATCGGCAAAGCAACGTTCGAAATCCATCACAAGGCGCGGGCGGAACGTGGCGGCGGAGACGGCCGCAGTGTTCCCCCGGTTACGGGACTGACCAGCGTGCTGCTGCAGATCATGCTGATTGATGTGGTGTTTTCTCTGGACTCAGTCATCACCGCAGTCGGCATGACCGAAGGCCTGCGGCGTCCAATACCGATCATGGTGACCGCGATCATTCTGTCTGTGCTGGGGATGCTGGTATTTTCCCGGGCGATCGTCAACTTTATCGAGCGCCACCCGGCCATCAAGATTCTGGCCCTGGCGTTCCTGATGCTGATTGGCTCACTGCTGGTGGCGGAAGGATTTCATCATTCCATCCCCAAGGGCTATGTGTATTTTGCCATGGCCTTTTCCTTTGCGGTCGAAATGCTGCAGATGATGACAGAACCCGCTCCGCCGGCGCAGCTGGCGGGTGGATCGTCGCAGTCGCCGCAGGACGGACGTGACTGACGGCTGGACGGACGTGACTGATATGACTGACGGAGCACGGGCGAAGAGGATTCTGCGCGTGGACGCTGGCAGCTGCCGCTGGCTGCGGCTGCGGCTGCCACTGCCGGCCCTGGTACTGGTGTTCTGCGGCGCCTGCGGTCGTCCGGCAGATTCGCCGGAAGTGATCCTTGAGCGTGGTCGGATTCTGTCAGAACGTCGTCAGTTCGAAGAGGCCATTCCGCTGTTCTCTCAGGCGCTCGAAACGTTTCCGGAACGCGCCGAGATCTACTATCTGCGGGGAGTCGCCTATGAGAATGTGCGGCTTCCGGAACGAGCACTGGCCGATTATTCGAAGGCCGTGGAACTCGAACCGGATCGCCATGAAGCGATCAACAACAAGGGAGTGGCACTGGCGAAACTCGATCGGTTTGAGGACGCCGTGGCGGAATTCTCGCGTCTGATTGAATTACGACCGGACGACGCCCTCGCCTTTCGCAATCGCGGTCTCAGTCAGCATGACCTGGGACGGCTGGAAGAGGCTCTGGCCGATTATGGCCACGCCATCCGCATCGCACCCGGTGATCCGCTGAGCTGGTTTCAGCGAGGCAATGTCTACCTTGAACAGGGGCAGTTGCCGCTGGCAGAACAGGATTTTTCCAAAGCCATCGAGCTGGATCCGCTGCTCGCTCGGGGATGGATGAACCGCGGAATCGCGCGCTACCTGGCGGGCCAGAAGGAACTCGCCTGGCAGGATCTCGAGAAATCGCAGGATCTGGATGAGAACATCGTCCTTCCGGGACTGAACTACTTCCTGGACGCTCCCGCCGCGGGGCAGGTCCCTGCTGCCGACAGCGCCGCATCGCATTGGCCAGACTGGCGTGAAGCCGCGGAACAGGAACTGCAGCGGCGAGGATTCACGGCGCTGCAGCTGAAAAACGAGTTTCCCGAGTTTCGTTGCGCAGAGTACCTCGCGGAGTTTCACGAGCAGCCGCGGGCGGTCTATCTGAGTTTCACGGGGCCCCGGGCTGCGGGCCCGAATTCGCAGCCCGGCGCTGTCATTCTCCCGGGGGCTGCGGCAGGCTCCGGACAGCAGATGGTCGGCAGTCTCAGCGGCCCGGGAGCGAGAACCGATTCGGATGCGCCGCAGGCCGCGTCGCTGCTGATACTGCAGCCACCAGAGGCCCCCGGCAGTGCCATCAGTGTGGTGCTGTTTCAGGAGCAGTGGGAAGCCGTGCCGGAGCGAATTCGACCGGTTCTCATTCAATGGGACCCCACGGATCCGTGAATCGCTGCTGTGCCCGGTTCCTGGAGACGAGCGCGACTTGACGAATCCGGGGCTGCCGGTTCCAATGCGAACCGGCTCCTGCCCGATGTGACGCTTTCCGGAAAACAAACGGCTTCGGCGGCGTCGGAAGACCACTCTTGTCAGGCTCGGCGTGATTCGCTCGGGCTGATGCTGCCGACCTTCTTCAGGAGATGCCCTTGAAACCCCGAAAGCGAGTCTTCATTGCGGGTCTGTTTCATGAAACGCACACGTTTCTGGACGGATTGACCTGCTGGAGTGATTTCGCCGTCCGGCGCGGCGCGGACCTGCTGGCCGCCAGAGGCGACAGCTCGCCAATGGGCGGAGCCCTCGATGCCGCCGAGAAATTCGGCTGGGAAGTCGTGCCTGGCCTGACAGCCGGCGCATCTCCCGGGGCCACAGTCAGCGACGACGTATTTCATCGGTACTGGAGTGAATTCTCGGCAGCCCTCAGTCAGGCCGAACAACAGGCACCGCTGGATGCGGTTTTCCTGGTCCTGCATGGTGCCATGACGTGTCAGTCGATCCTGGATGTCGAGGGAACGCTGCTGCAACGACTGGCGGAACAGCTGCGTGAACGGCCGATTCCGGTATTCGGTGTCTATGACCTGCATGCAAATTTCAGCCAGCGGATGGCTGACCATGCGCATTGTCTTGTGGCATACCGTCAGAACCCGCACGAGGACGCGCGCGAGTCTTCGGTAAGGGCGGCGACGCATCTCGATCGCACACTCCGCACCGGGGAACTGCCGCGAATGCTGCTGGCGCAGCCTCCCGTGATGTGGCCGCCGACAGGAACCGGAACGGCAACGGATCCGATGAAGTCACTGGAGCTGCTCGCGCGCCAGCTGGAACACGATCATCCGGAATTCCGGGAAGTCAACGTCACCGCCGGATTTTCATTCGCCGACACACCGGATACCGGAGTCAGCTTTTCTGTCGCAACCACAGGGACCGATGCCGTGGCACGCGGCGCCCTTGATCAATTGTGTCAACTTGCTCTCGAAATGGCCGAAGTCGGGAACGTCATCGAACGCCCTGTCGATGAAGTTCTGGCGGCACTGCCACGGGACGTCCCCGGAGTGCTGGCCATCGTGGAACCGTCGGATAATATCGGTGGCGGAGCACCCGGTGACTGCACGGGGTTACTTCGCGCGATGCTCGCTCACGGCTTCCGCAACTCCGCGGTCTGTCTCTGGGATCCCGCAGCGGTGCAGGTTCTGCAGTCCCATGCGCCGGGAGATCACGTCCAGCTGGCTCTGGGGGGCCGGGGCAGCCGTCTTGATCCCGGTCCACTGAGTCTTGATGTGGAACTGATCCGACTGTGCGACGGACATTTCAGCCTCGTGGACCGTCAAAGTCATCTCGCTTCGATGGCCGGGGATCGATTCAACATGGGAAACTGCGCCATCGTCCGGCATCAGGGGATCACGATCCTGCTGACATCCTGCAGGACGCCGCCGATGGACCTTGGGCAATGGCGCCATGTGGGCCTGGAACCCGCGGATTTTTCGTTCGTCGGGATCAAGGCTGCCGTGGCACACCGCCGGGCCTGGGACACAATTACGCGGGGAAATGTGTGGGTCTCCACACCGGGTCCCTGTTCCAGTGATCTGACTCAGCTTCCGTACCGGCGAATTCGTCGTCCCATCTATCCGCTCGATCCACTGCCGGAACCACGCCGGTCGACGCCCTGATGCCAGGCTGCCGTCACACGGCAGCTTGATTCGGCTCAGGAGGATTGCGATTTCCTGCCCCGAATCCTTTGTCGCTGATTTTTTTGGCTGGTTCTTAGAACCCCTAACAAAACCTGCGTGGCCGCGTTGCTTCGAGAGTGGTCGAGATGCAAGGAAGAGTAACGAGGCGACACATGTCGTCGAGGAGCGATGATGCCGCAGGTCGGCCGCTCTCGAAGCAACCCTGCGGGACGTTTGTGGTGACGTCTCAGGCCACGTCGCTCGTCGGCGACGGGGTGTCCCGTCTTCTCCTCGCTCCTTGCCTGAGACGTCACCACAATCGTC
>SYLK01000802.1 GCA_005809115.1 Planctomyces sp.
ATCGCGGCCAGTTCCACCGAAAGTGTCGTCGGAGAAAGATCTGTAAACACAATGTCGGCATCGTCCGGATCGCCGGCCGTCCGCGTCTTCAGCAGCGAAGTGAGATTCTGTTCGACCTCGGAGCCCGGCGTTATTTTTTTTCCGGCCAGCACCCGGCCGCCGGATACGACCGGCAGCCGGATCATTTGCGAGGTGATCCAATTCGTCGATCCCGCATGTTCTGCTCCATACCGGCATCCAGCGGACTGCTTTCTGCGATCGCCATCCCTGGCCTCCTCTGGAAAACTGACGCCCCGTGACTTCCACAAGCTCATTCTACACCAAACACGACATTTCATGCGACAGTAATTTGTCGCTCGATCCTACCACCACACAGCCACGCGATACACGGTGCGATCCTTTGTCGGCACCACCGACTATTAATGTGAACGCCCCGGATCACGGGGACCGAGGAGTTGGCCTTGACTTCAAAACCGACGTTGCCGAGGTCTCCCGGTGACCGGGGCTGTTCTTCTGTGTTCAGGATATAGTTTGTATTCCCTGTTTGCCGCCTGGTTTCCTGTGGTCGTGTCACAATACTTCGTCCATGCACAACTGAAGTCGCCCCCTCGTAGCTCCGGACGTGCGCCGTTCACGCATCCGGCTCCCAGCTGTGACTCGTCCACCGGACTCCCTCCGCGAGACCGTGGGTGGATGTGATCCAGCCGCGTTATCACTGAAGGTCCGTCTCTGAGTACGGCCGCTGCTGCGCACCTGTGCGAACGACGGCTACGATGCCATCTTTCAGGCCGGTGCAGGCACGATCCGGACGTTGTTCGAGAATCCCAAGTGGCTCAGTTCGCCGATGGCCGGATTCTTCGGAGTACTGCATACGTGGGGTCGAGATCCGGTGATCTTTCACCCTCACGTCCACTTCATCGTACCCGGCGGTCGAGTCAGCGAAGACGGAACGGACCTCCGAAGGCGGTATCATCACCGCTGCTTGCGACTCGGCGGGGGTTCCGGACGCGTTTCCGGAGGGACAGAACACTCGTCCGAAGAATTTCAGTTCAGGCATCGCCAGTTCTGGAAGAAGCAGAAACTGCTGCTTCAGATTGAACTGAACGATTAACGGCTACTTCGAAGACGGCCAAAACCTGCAAGTCTCCGCCTTCGGTGGGCTCCAGAGATTCGGCACACCCCGAATTCCGGGATGGTCAGAAGAGCGAACCATGTTGCCGGATCACGCTGATGAATCCGGCTCTCAGCCGATCAGTTCGGGAATCGGGCGCCCGTCCGAAAGTACCGGCATGGGGCGCAGCAGGTTCGGATGACGGAACTGGTGCTGAGGATTCACGTTCAGGAATCGATACACCGTCGACAGAATATCGCCGGGTGAATATTGTCGGGAGATCGGAAAGGCGCCCTGAGCGTCTGTTTCGCCGATCATCTGTCCAACTTTCAGACCGCCTCCGGAAAACAGCACACAGCTGGCTCCCGGCCAGTGATCACGGCCACCATCCCGGTTGATCTGCGGCGTTCGGCCAAACTCGCCATACGCCACGACCATAACGCGACGATCCAGACCGCGCTGATACAGATCGGTCACCAGCGCTGCAATCGCCTGATCGACGCGCGGCAGACAGTCTTTTCTGAGCACGGAAAAATTATTTGCGTGAGTGTCCCAGGCGCCGCCACTTAACACGGTGACGAAGGTGACACCGGCCTCCACCAGCCGGCGCGCCAACAAGCATCCCTGACCGACACCGAACGGGCCATAAGCGTCACGCAGCTGCTGGTCTTCCTGACTCAGGTCAAATGCCCGCAGAGCGCGCTCGCTGGCGACCATTTCCATTGCCTCACGCGCAAATCGGTCGAGCCCCTCGCACTCGTTGCGCAGATCAATGTCTTCCCGCAGGCGGTCGAAAGACTTCAGGAGTTCGCGGCGATTTTCGAGTCTCCCCAGCGTAATGCCTCTCGGCATTTTCAGATTCATCACTGAAAAGTCGCTCCTGCCGGGATCACTGTCCGGTGTGAACGGATTGTAGGCTGGTCCCAGAAAGGGTAATCGTTCACACCCCGGACAGGAGAGACGGGGCTTTTTGACCTTGTCTTTGCGCGGTAATGGAGTCAATCAGAAACTGGAAGGTGTTCCTTTTCTGTTGTCGACAGGTTTCCACGACCGTCAGAAGTCGTTCGACAAAGCGGCTGCCGTGGTCGCTTTGGGTACCGAAGGAAAGATGCTTCCAGATGACGGCGTGGCGCAGCGATCGTTCAGCGGCATTGTTCGTGGGTTCCACTCCGGGGCAGTACACGAATAACCAGAGATTATCGAAATAGCTCAGCAGCTCCGTGCACGTCGCGGCGGTTGCGGTGTCTGCGCAGCATGAACCGTCTGTCAGAATCTGTTCGACTTCCGACCTGAGCCGAGTTATCAGACATGCGAATCCACGTCGCGTGATGGTCCCGTCACGCACCCGGTGCCAGTGATGGAACAACTGATGCGTGCAGTTCAGCAACTTGTGCCCGATCTGTCCCGCCGGGCCATCCCGCAGCGACATCTTCTCGAAGTCACGCTTCAGGTGCGCCCAACACCATTGATGTCGCCAGACCCAATGATAGGTTTTCGCTCGGTCGCTGGTGACGACACCCGAAAAGTCATCGCCCAGCAGCTCCCGGATCACCACGGCAGCCTTCGTCAGCCGAACGTGAAAGACTGTGAACGTGGCCGCGACCACCGTCCAGATCCAGGCGTGCTGATTCTGCTGCTTCGTCGGAGTTTCATCCGCGCTCACAGCCGTCTGTTCGGGAATTGCTGCGAGCACCTCCCCGTAAGACGCTTCCAGCGAGTCGCTGACCTGTTGCTGATGTTTCACGACCAGGCCCGGGCTGACGGAATGACCGAACAGTGTTTCACAAAACAGAGACACGCGGCGTTTGCTCTGGCGGAACAGGCCCATCAGCAGCGCCGTAAACGCCACGAGTCGCGGGCCGCTCTGGCTGCTGGTCACGCCTTCCGGAAGTTCGGCACACGTCTGCCTGCCGCAGCAGGCACACGTCAGCCGGTGAAGCTGATACTCGGTGACGTGCAGCCGGATCTCAGGAAGTTCGAACACCTGGTGACGCAGAGGGCTCGGATCATGGCCCTGCAGCGTCGTTCCGCAGCGGCGACAGGAATGCGGCCTGATGCTCTGCACATCATCACATTCATCCGTCGGAATCAAAGGCCGTTCATGCTTCTGATGACCCGGCTGCCCACCGCGCTGCCGTCTGGTCTTCGGAGGTGTCGGCTTCGTGTCTGCCACCCCGCGCTCGGCGCCAATGGCTGGCGGCTGAGCGGGCTGCAGGGCAAACCTCGCGATTTTTGTCAGTTCCCGCCGCAGGTCAGCCACTTCCTGCTCCAGCTGAGTGACCCGCCCGTGTAACATCTCCACGTGCGCCTGCACTCGCGGCGTCATCTCGGCTTCCAAGTCCGGCGGTATCGTCAATCCCTGACTCATGACTCATCATGTTGCTGATTTTTCCGTGCATTTCAAGACCAATTCCTGTCCGGGCTGTGAACGGTTACCAGAAAGGCGGACGCTCCTAACAGCTGCCGTCGCGGAATACTGACATAAGCCGGTATTCCCGGAGCATTCGAACCACGCAACCTTGACACGACCGAACCAACTGAGGGATTGACGTTGCCGGCGGTCCCCGCCGCAGGATTGTGTCCGGTCATCATCCAGTGAGATGCGGGCAGATGAGATGCATTTTCATGATGCACGGAGCGAACAATCGCAAGTTTATCCATCACCCGGGCCTGATGCGGCAGGTGCTCGCAGATCTGAATGCCCGACAGACTGGTTGCGATCGACTGAAACTCACCGCGGACTTCCCGTGGTGCAGATGGTTTCAGATCGTACATATCCAGGTGACTGGGGCCTCCGCCCAGATAAATCTGAATGACGGCTCGAGGGCCGCCGCTGTTGTCACCATCAGCCAGCGCCCGCTGACGCAGGTGGTCAGCCAGCGTCATGCCTCCCAGCGCGAGCGAACCGACTTTCATGAACGCCCGGCGCCCCAGGGCAATTGTGGGCATGTCACTTCCTTCAAAATGATCCGGACAAAGGCAGCCCGGCATTTCAGTGGCAGAGCGAGTCACAGGCGAGTTTAATGTCCCTGGTCCCCCGAGTACAAAGGAGAAGGGACATCAACGTCTCGACATCTCGACCTCGTCAATCGGCGACGCCATCACTGAACGCACGAAGTGCATTGAGAAAGCGAATTCGGTCTGGCATGACTTGCCGGGATCCGGTGGAACAAGTTTCCTGCCTGACGTGGGCTCATGTGTTTGACCCGGAAATCCCAAATCCGATCAACGGACCCTTCATCAATTCCAGAGTGCAAAAGGACAGGAACTGCAATCACCTGTGTGGACGTGCAGGTTCTTGTCGGGAACGAGCTTCTGATGCTTATTCGAAGTGTGCAGACTGGGGCATACGGGCAATCGGGGACATTTTGTTGACAGCGACATCAATAGGATGCTGTGTCCCCATGAGTCCCACGCAGTCCACGGCGAACGCTACGAAACGGAAAAGTTCAACGCGCGATCTGTCAGTCGGCATCCTGCCGCCGGATCGGTCGCTATTTGTCAGCACTGAAACGCAGGTGCATCCTCAGTTGTCCGCTCTTGCTGCTGACGCGGCGCGGACGGGTCACATCTGGCTGCTCGCTTCCAGCGGAGTGATGATTGATTCGTTTAACGGCAATCCGCAGGCGTCGTAGCCCGATTTCGCCTCCGCCTGCGGCTCGCCGTTAAACGAAAACGTACAATACGTGACTAATGCTCTGTCACAGCTAAAAAGTCGGATTGGCAGAATGATGAAAATCGAGGAAAC
>SYLK01000066.1 GCA_005809115.1 Planctomyces sp.
CACCAGCCTTTTGTTCCGCCACCGACGGTGGTAATTCCGACGATCACAACGACCAGAATCAACGCCAGCATGACCGCGTATTCCACGGCCGTGGGCCCACTCTCGTCGAACAAGAACGCTCGAAGCCTGCTCAACGGTGACATTGGGTTGATCCGCCCAGAGAGGTTGAAACTGTTCACTCGGCTCGGAACCAGCGAGAGAGAAACTGGTGTTCGCTATAGAAATAGAATGCGTTGTCAAAATCCAGGCAGCTGCACACGTCATGGGAATTCCGAATCCGACTCAAAAGTATACCGTTGTTGACTGATACAATCGACAATTTCGGGCAATTCGTCAGGATATCACTCGGGCTGGCTTTCCAGATTCGATGTTTCTGACCGCCGGCACCAGTGTCCTCGACACGCACATGATGGGGGAATGAACCGGATGGCCAGCTACGCGGATCGCCTGCATGACCGCATTCTCATCAAAGGTACGCCGGTGGTTGTGGGGATCGATCCCCGCTGGGATCTGCTTCCGGAAGCCGTTCAGATCGCGTCAGCGGGATCCTCCGGCACAATCCAGGAGCGAACCGCCAGCGCCTTCGAGACGTTTGGAAAGCTGCTGATTGACGTGGTGGCCCCGCTCGTGCCGGCGGTGAAGCCACAGGTCGCTTTTTTTGAACAACTCGGAGTTGCCGGCTGCCGGGCACTGCATGCCGTGATGCGCTATGCCCGCCAGGCCGGACTGATCGTCATCGCGGATGCGAAACGGGGTGACATCGGATCCACAGCCGAAGCATACGCCGATGCGTGGCTCGCCGGTGAAGACCCGGAAGCAGCCGCATGGCCAGCCGATGCCCTCACCGTAAATCCCTGGCTGGGGCGTGATTCGCTCGAACCCTTCGTCAGTTGCGCCCGCAGCCGCGGAGCCGGAGTCTATGTCCTGGTCAGAACCAGCAATCCCGGAGCCGCTGACTTTCAGGATCGCCCGACCAGCGACGGGCCGCTGTTCGAATGCGTTGCTCAGGTTGTCCGGGAACTTGCGGCGGCTGAATGTGGCTCGCACCAATACGGCCCCGTCGGTGCCGTCGTCGGCGCCACATGGCCCGATCAGCTGAAGACGCTGCGGCAACAGCTGCCGAGAGTACCACTGCTGATTCCGGGTTACGGTTCTCAGGGCAGTTCGGCATCCCAATGCGCCGCGGCTTTCGACGACGCAGGCCTCGGGGCACTGATTAACAACTCCCGCGCCATCAACTTCGCCTGGCTGCACAAACCCTGGTCTGATCAGTTCGACGCGCACCACTGGCAGGACGCTGTCCAGGCCGCCACCCGCGCCATGATCGCCGACCTGGCGCTGCACACCAGCGCCAGTCAGCTCCGGCCAGCGGGCTCCCGGACCCCGTCATAGTCCGGACCCAGTCAGGATCTTGACGCCGGATTGTCGCCTGAGAATTCCGGCTTCAACACCTTGTGCTCCTCCCCTGCCCCGTCGCCTTCCCCCTCCTCGGCCTCCGGCAGCAACTCGTCAGGCCACGCCCGGCAGGAAACTTTCACCCCATCCACGTTAATCTCACGAATCCGATAAGATCGAGCCACACGCTGCCCCGTGACGGCCCCCGTAAATGAATTGCGAATCAACGGCAGCCGGCGCCCGGAAGCAGACCGGCCAGTCTCAATGTCTCGCTCCTCTTCATCGAGTCTCATGACGATGTCGATCGTGGGAGTCCCCGGGTATTTCAGCGTCATTCGCAGCGATTCGTCGCTGGAAACATCCGCGGGGGCATCCAGACTCGTCACAAAATTCACCTCAACCCCCTCGACCGTCGATCGGTGCCCGGCTGATCGAAAGACCTGGCGTCCGTCCGAAATCCGAACGTCGGCGTCACCCAGCTTCCAGCCGGCCGCAGCCGCCACCGCAATCGAGTTCATGCGGCCGGAACGACGTCGGGTGGCCTGCAGCGTCGAACCCAGAAACGTCTCTGCTCTGGCAGGCAGGTGCTCGGAACCCAGCAGCCTGGCACAGAGTAACAGTCCGGGAATCGGAATCCGCGGAAGAATCTCTTCATCGTCCAGCAGTCGGGCCAGGCCAGTCCGGTTGTCCGCATGATAGTAGAGCGACACCAGCGCCACGGTGCTCTGGTCCCCCTCCAGATGCTCGTCCAGATTGCACAGAATCAGATCCTCGGCACGATCGTACTTCTGATGTCGGCCCAGAACCCAGGCACATACCAGGTTGGCCTCCCAGTTCCGACTCGAATATTCAGATGCGGTCAGCGCCGTTTCCACCGCCGCCGATTCCCCATTCGCCTCCTGAATCAGCGACAGGTTCGCCAGACTGCTGGCCAGCATGTCGTCCTGTCGAAAATGCCCGCGTCCAAGTTCCGTCAGCCGCTGAAACGTGGCTGCCGCCGCGTCCAGACGCCCAAGCTGCTGCTGAGTTCGAGCAATGTAATACCAGTACGGAGGATAACATTCCATGAACTTCTCCATGCGCCCCAGCATCCTCAGGCGACGCTCCGCATCCGGCTCCGCCAGTACCTCCGACAGCTGATCCAGGTCCTGGTCACGCAGCAGCCACCGGTCCGGTATCTCGTTCTTGCGACTCAGCCGCCAGAAACTGTCCAGAAATGTTGAGGACCGCGTGATAAGCGTGGAAAACTGTGTCTTCTCGAGCTGCCACAGGTCGGTGTCACGTTTGATCTGCGTATTTCGATAATCCCACCAGCTGTTGGCACCGGTCTGCATCGCCGAACCGACCTGACCCGTAACCGTCTGCGCTCCAATCACGAAAATGTCGGTACCCATCCTCCGCTGGACCCCGCGCCGGAAATGCTCCTGTATCACCACCCGCTCACGATCACTGATCTCCACCTGCCCGATCTCGTCCAGTATGGACCGGTACAGCGTAATCACTTCCGGATCCTCAATCTGATTCAGATCGAGATTGTTCAGGATGCGCTGCTGCTCCTCCAGCAGGATACTCTTGCTGGGCGCGCGACGAATCCGGTGCAACGCTGCCCGACAATAATTCAGCGTTACGGCCATCTTTCGACGACTGCCGTCCAGACGTTCAGCATCGGACGGCTCTGCACCCGCCGTACCACAGGCCACCGTCAGGACGAGACCCAGCATGACAGCACAAAATCCGGTTCGTTTCATGGGAGACAAGTCGTCGATGGAAGGTTCCACGCGGCGCCAGCAGCGTCAACGATCATCAATGATCGTACAGCCACACACGTGACTGTTCACAGCTCGCCAACACCAGTCGATACCCTCAAACCGGCCGATAACAGCCCATCCCTGAACCGCCCAGGCACCTCTGCGTATATCGTTTCATGACTGCCGCCAAAGGCAATGCTGAATCGACACACCTCCCAACTTCCCGCAGGGAATGAACCGGAAGTACAGATCTCAGCGCTTCGGCAACCTGCAGAATCTGCCGAATCTGCAGGAGATACAGGAACCCTGATGGCCCGGATAACGACGTCAGCGACTTCTGTGTCCGCCCCGTATGCCCCGCGCACTTCACCAGACACCACGCCTTCGAATTTCTTCCTCCGGAATGATTGGTCTGGCTGCGTTTTCGCAAAATCGCTAAACCTCCCTCCCGGCGTCGCCCACAGGTGCGCCGCTCGAGCAATGACCATGCCGTCAGCGGATCGTTGATCAGGGAGAATGATCGTGCGTGACAAGTTTCTGTCTTTTTCTCTGCCACTGATCGGCGACGAGGAAATCGACGAAGTTGTGGCA
>SYLK01000803.1 GCA_005809115.1 Planctomyces sp.
GAAAGTCGCGCGACTGTTTGACGGTGGATTCACAGCCGGACACCACAGAACGGGCGAGTCCGGTGAACGGGCGGCGCGGTAAACGGGTGAGTCCGGAGAACGGGCGAGTGCTGGGGCATGGTCCGGCGAAAAAATCCGATCCGGAGGTTACTGCGGAATGACACACTGCTCTGATGCGGGGCTCACTGAGGGGAAATTGGCAGACTGATGCACGTTCGCAGCGGAATTGCGGTTTCACCCGGCGTTGTCACGGGCCCGGCTCTGGTGCTGGGTTCCGAGAACTTCCGCATCCCGCGAAAATACGTCAGCCGCGATGCAGTCGACGCGGAACTGCACCGTTTTCATCTGGCGCTGGACGACGTCTGCCGCGATATCCACGCGAATGAACAGCTCGTCTCCAGTCAGCTGGGGGCTCAATACGGCGCGATTTTCGCAGCCCACGTGCAGCTGGCACGGGATCCGAAACTGCTGCTGGAAATCGAATCACTGATCCGTCAGCAGTCGCATTCTCCGGAATACGCCGTCAGTCGTGTGCTGCGGAAATTTGCAGAGCAGATGCAGTCGCTGGGTGACCGCTATCTTTCGGAGCGAGCGCTGGACATCTTTGATCTGGAAAAGCGACTGTTGCGACAGCTGCTGGGTGAAAGCCGTGAGGAGCTGTCGAACCTGACGGAAAGCGTCATCATTCTGGCGCACGATCTGACGCCCGGTGAGACGGCCACGCTGGATACGAAATATGTGCTGGGTTTCGCCACCGAAGTCGGGGGGCACACCAGCCACACGGCGATCCTGGCCGGCGCGCTGGAAATCCCTGCCGTGGTGGGGCTGGGGCGCTGCCTCGCCGGTTTCTCGGGCGGAGAAACCGTCATTCTGGATGGCGACCATGGACAGGTTGTGATCGATCCGGACGAGATCACGCTGTCCCGCGTGCGGGTCTCTCAGGCCCGAAATCTGCGGGTGACTGAACGCCTCGAACGCCTGGAAAACCTGCCGGCGGAAACCCAGGATGGCCAGCGGGTCGAGCTGCTGGGGAACATTGAATTCCCCGAAGAAGTTGTCCACTGTACCCGCCGTGGCGCTGATGGAGTGGGTCTGTATCGGACCGAGTTCCTGTTTCTCAGCGGCCATCGGGAACCCACCGAAGTCGATCACTACGAAGCCTACTGCCGGGTGCTCGCCGCCTGTGGACAACTGCCGGTGGTGATCCGGACGCTGGACATTGGCGCGGATAAAGTCCCCAGCTCGATGCAGCATCAGTTCGCCGACAGTCAGAATCCCATGCTGGGTCTCCGCAGCATTCGGCTCAGCCTGCGAAATCCTCCGCTGTTCAAGACGCAGCTGCGGGCGATCCTGCGCGCTTCGGTGCAGGGCAACGTGAAAGTCATGTTCCCGCTGCTCTCCACGCTGCTCGAATTCCGCCAGGCGAAGATGATGCTGATGGACGTGATGGAAGACCTGGAAGAGGAAGGCATCCCGTTCCACCGCAATCTGCCGATCGGCATGATGGTCGAAGTTCCGTCCGCGGTCCTGCTGGCGGAAGAATTCGCCCGGGAAGTCGACTTCTTCTCGATTGGTACCAACGACCTGATCCAATACACTCTTGCCTGCGATCGTTCGGATCCGGCGGTGGCGAATCTGTACCGATCCGGCGATCCCGCGATTCTGCGCCTGATTCAGATGGTGATGAAGGCCGCGGAAAAGCATCAGAAGAAAGTCACGGTGTGCGGCCAGATGAGTTCAGATCCGCGGTTTATCCCGCTGCTGCTGGGACTGGGGTTACGAAGTCTGAGCGTGACGCCCCATGCCATCCCTCGTCTCAAAGAAGTGATCCGCAACGTGTCCATCACCGAATGCGAGCGCATTTCCCGGCACGCCTGCGAACTCGATCTGGCCCGAGATGTCGAACATTTCCTGCTGGGCGAACTGTCAAGGCTCTGCCCGGATCTGATTTCATAATGGTCTTTCGAACATTCCACAGGACACGGCAGCGCCCGGTCAGGCTTTTCTGACCGATCGTCCCGGTGCCGCCGGATCTCCGTTCTCGCGAACACAAAGGGGTATCAATGAAAAAAGAAATGCTGATCAATGTTCTCCAGCCCGAGGAAAGCCGCATCGCCATCGTGGAGGATGGCGTTCTGGAGGAACTGTACGTCGAACGCAGCAGCGCTGAGAACTACGTCGGGAACATCTACAAGGGTCGAGTCGTCAACATCGAACCCAGTATCCAGGCGGCCTTCGTGGATTTCGGCGTTGGCCGCAACGGCTTTCTGCACGTCAGCGATGTGGAGTACCAGTATTACAAACATCTTGTTCGGGAAAACGAAGCGGAAGACCGCGATCCCGACGAGGAAGAAGATGCTGAGGAACGCGGCCGCAGCGCCGGCCGCCGACCACCCAAACACCTGAATGAACGCAATGCCCGCAATAAGCCCGCAATCCAGCGGATCTTTCAGCGCGGCAGCGAAGTCCTGGTCCAGGTCATCAAGGAAGGCATCGGCAACAAGGGCCCGACCCTCTCC
>SYLK01000804.1 GCA_005809115.1 Planctomyces sp.
ACCGACATCAGCGGAGAAATCGTGATCGGGGAAGGCATCAAGGACGAAGCGCCCGGCCTGTTCCGGGGCGAGCGTGTCGGGATGTGGCGTGCTGGATCGCCGCGATTTGACATTGCCATTGACCCGATTGACGGAACAACCAACATGAGCAAGGGCATGCCCAATGCGATCAGCTGCATTGCGGCGGCCATCCCCGAGAACGGTGCCGAACCGGCGCTGCAGGAGATCCCGGCGTTCTACATGAAGAAACTGGCCTATCCGCAGGCAGTGCGCAAAGCGTGGCTGGCGGATCCGCGCCTTCCGATCGACGTTGATGCGCCGCTCAGCGAAGTGATTCGGGTCACGGCCAGGATTCTGGAAAAGAGCATCCGCGACGTCGTGGTGATGGTGCTGGATCGTCCGCGGAATGAGCCGTTTATCGAGGAAGTGCGGCACATTGGTGCGTCGCTGCGAATGATCAGTGATGGTGACATCGCCGCAGCACTGGCACCGGCCCTGTACTCGTCGAACATTGACCTGTATGCCGGTATCGGGGGCGCTCCCGAAGGAGTGCTTGCTGCGGCCGCGCTGCGATGTCTGGGTGGAGGGATGCAGGCGAAAATCTGGCCCCGAAATGAGGCCGAACGGCAGTCACTGACGGAAGCCGGCTGGCAGGACCGCATGGACACAGTGTTCCGTTCGAAGGACCTTGCCCGGGGCAATGAGATCCTGTTCGTGGCAACCGGCATCAGCGACAGCCCCCTGGTGAAGGGTGTGGAAGTCCGTGGCTCGATCGCGCGGACGTATTCCGTACTGATGCGTGCCAAAAGCGGCACGGTGCGGTATATGACGACGGAACACGACCTGGAGAAGAAGACGATCCACCTGCGATCGTCCGGAAACGAAGTGAGTCTCTGAGGCGATCGGCAATGACTGCCGGATGCTGGCTCGCGGATGCTGTCCACAACCCGACCGCCGGAAGTGAGGTCAACCGACAGCGGCGATTGTTCCGATAATAACGGTTGTCGGGGTGAAAGCCCCGCGAACCGTGCTGACCGGATCACCGGAGGTGGCGGACGCCCGACCGGCTTGTCTAGCATGGCCGGCTACACGTCGCCTCGCCATCAGGCTGGCAACAGCACGGAGTCGCAGTGATCATGTCGTTCCGCAGCGTCGGCAGGTTTTCCATCGTCTTCTTGTGGCTGTGCCTGTTGAACGCACCCGCACTGCGGGCAGACGCGCCGGACTTTGATCCGCCCGTTTCGCCGGCGCCGCCCGTTTCGCCGGCGCCGCCCGTTTCGCCGGCGCCGCCCGCTTTGCTGGCGCCGCAGCCCTTTGGGGAAGATGTGGACGCCGCGGAGCCGTCGGACGCGTCTGTGCCGAAGCCCGAAGTGGCTGATCTTCATGAACAGATCCGGCAGCTGCAGCTCCGGCTGCAGGCGCTGGAAGACCGACAGAAACAACCACCCGACGAATCGAAGGATGCGTCAAAGCCGGACAGCAGGGAACCGGACAGCGGGGGTCAGGAAAGCAAAGGCAGAAAAAGCGAGCCAGCGGGATCGAAAGACGGAAGATCTGACGCGTCTGATAAGAAGAAGTCCGGTGACAGTAAGGCGAAATCGGGCGAGTCCGAGGTTCCTGCCGATAAGTGGAGCGTGAAACTTGGTGGGCACGTCCAGGCAGACTACATCAACTGGGCAGACGCCGACCCGGCCATCAACGGAACTCAGGACTATTTCGAGTTCCGACGTCTGCGACTGGTGGCGGACGGTGTCGGATATGGTGTCTGCGACTTTCGGCTTCAGATGACGCTGGAACCGGAGACGATTGGCGATACACCAGTGGGAAGTGCCACTTCACCAGACGTGAAGGACGCGTATTTTTCCATGAATGAGATCCCCTGGCTGGGGCGTCTGAGAATCGGGAATTTCTTTGTGCCGTTCAGTCTGGAGCAGGTCACCAACGACACAAACAACATCTTCATGGAGCGTTCGATTCCGACGCAGGGAATTTTTTCGGCGGACCGTGAGGTCGGGATTGCCGCCTACAATCATACGGACGACAAGCGTGTGACCTGGACTACGGGGATCTTCTTCGACAACATCTCAGACACGCTGAAGGAACGCATCGACGACAACCAGGGCTATCGTCTGAGTGGTCGACTGACATGGCTGCCGTATTACGACGAACGATCGAAGGGACGGTATCTGGTGCATACGGGGCTCGGCATCCTGCATACGGACGACCACGATGATCGCGTGCGATTTCGTGCACGTCCCCAGATTCATGAAGGACCGCGGCTGATCGACAGCGGTGTCTTGAGCGCTGACGGGTACACGACCGGCGATGCGGAATTCGCTGTGGTCTGGGGAAGCGTTGCGGTTCAGAGTGAGGCCTTTCTGTCGAGCGTGAACCGGAATCAGGCGGGCTCAGAGACGATCCACGGCGCCTATGTGCATCTGAGTTACTTTCTGACGGGCGAAAACCGGAAGTTTGAGCCTTTCGGGCAGCATGGTGCGCAGTTCGGACGGAACGTGCCGAAGTCAACTGTCTCGGTCGGGCCGGGGGCGACCGGTCCGGGTGCGTGGGAGCTGAAAACTCGCTGGTCGCTGCTGAACCTGGACCCGTTCGATCGCGGGCAGTACAACGACCTGACCACTGGCTTCAACTGGTACCTGTCGGACAGGACGCGTGTCATGTTTGACTGGATTCATCCGGTGACGACGCGCGACACAGTGTTTGGCTCGACGGAGTCCGATCTGCTGGCCATGCGATTTGATTTCAACTGGTAGGGACAGCCCCATGGAGCCGCTGACGCTTGGTTCATTCGTCTTCTTTACGGCGCTGGTGGGCGCGGTGACGTGGATGCTGACCCGGCGCGATCGGCACGATACTTCGGAAGGCTATTTTCTTGGCGGGCGATCACTGACGGGCGGGTACATCGCCGGTTCGCTGCTGCTGACCAACCTGTCGACCGAGCAGCTGGTGGGACTGAACGGAGCGGCGTTCAATGACGGGCTGTGTGTGATTGCCTGGGAAGTGATCGCCGGCGTGGCGCTGGTCGTGATGGGCCTGTTTTTTCTGCCGCAGTATCTGAAGAGTGGAATCTCCACGATCCCCGAGTTTCTGGAAATGCGGTTTGACGGGCACACGCGCACGATGACTTCGGCGATCCTGATCGTGGCCTACGCGGGAATCCTGCTGCCGATGATCCTGTATACCGGAGCCACGGCACTGCTGGGATTCATCGACATGCGGGCGCTCACCGGGATCACATCAGAATCGACTGCTCTGTGGATCATGATCTGGCTGATCGGCATTCTGGGATCCGTCTATGCGGTTTTCGGCGGGCTGCGAACTGTCGCCGTCAGCGACACACTGAACGGCTTCGGGCTGCTGGTGGGCGGTATTCTGATCAGCTGGCTGGGGCTGCAGGCGATCAGTCCCGAGGACCCTCTGGCGGCACTCGCCATCCTGCGCAAAGCACACCCGGAGAAATTCAATTCTGTGGGAGGACGCGATCAGTCCGTCCCGTTCAGCACGCTGTTCACGGGAGTGATTCTGGGGCATCTGTTCTACTGGTGCACGAATCAGCAGATTATCCAGAGAGCCTTTGGTGCGTCATCACTGAAGGAGGGGCAGCGTGGGGTGCTGATTGCAGCAGCGATGAAGGTGCTGGCACCGCTGATCCTGGTACTTCCGGGTATCATCGCGTTTCACCTCTATTCCTCCAGCGGAGTCCAGGGAGACCATGCTTACGGCCAGCTGGTGCGCCAAGTCCTGCCGCCGCACCTGAAGGGCTTTTTTGCGGCGGTGGTGGTCGGC
>SYLK01000805.1 GCA_005809115.1 Planctomyces sp.
GCCGACATATGAAAACACGCTGCTGGATCAGACCTGTCGCGCCGTCGTGCAGCGGCAGATTCAATACGGTCGCCAGCGCGGGATCCCGTGGGGCATATCAGAGTCCGGATACAATGCGGTCGATCTGCACTCGACGTACCAGTACCGGGCATTCGGCGTTCCCGGTCTGGGGTTGAAACGTGGCCTCGCTGAAGACCTGGTGATCGCTCCGTATGCCACGGCACTGGCACTGATGGTCGCGCCGAACGCTGCCTGCCGAAATCTCGAACGCCTGGTCAACGACGGACGCTGCTGTGGCTATGGATTTTACGAGGCAATCGACTACACCCCCTCGCGACTGCCCCCGGGAACCAGCAGCATCACGGTGAAGCAGGTGATGGCGCATCATGCGGGAATGAGTCTGCTGTCTCTGGCCTATGTGCTGCTGAATCAACCCATGCAGCGTCGTTTCGCGGCCGACCCGATGTTTCGTGCGGCGGAACTGCTGCTGCAGGAGCGGGTTCCCCGGACCACCGTGCCCGTGTATCCGCATGCGACTGAAGCCGGCGTGACTCGGAGTGTGACCGCGGAAGAAGCGGGTACGATGCGGGTCTTCGCGGATCCTGGTCGTTCCGTACCGGAAGTCCATCTGTTGTCCAACGGGCAATATCACGTTGTCATTACCAGCTCCGGAGGTGGTTACAGTCGCTGGCGTGATCTGGCGGTCACGCGCTGGCGAGAAGATGCGACGCGGGACTGCTGGGGCACATTCTGCTATCTGCGCGACATCGACACCGGCGCGCTGTGGTCAACTGCCTGGCATCCCACAGCCATGGAGTCCCGGTCGTATGAAGCCATCTTTACGCAGTCACGTGCCGAATTCCGGCGACGGGACGAACTGATCGATGCGCACACGCAGATCAGCATCGCGGCAGAGGATGATCTGGAGCTGCGTCAGGTCACGCTCACCAATCGTTCCGACAGACTCCGCACGATCGAACTGACCAGCTATGCGGAAGTGGTTCTGGCGCCGCAGCTGCATGACGAGTCTCATCCGGCATTCAGCAACCTGTTTGTGCAGACGGAGATCATCCAGCCTCGCCAGGCCATCTTCTGCACGCGAAGGCCGCGGTCCGCGGAAGAGCGACCGCCCTGGATGATCCACATGATGACGGCAGCCACAACTGACGCCGGCGAAGCGTCATTCGAAACCGATCGTCTGAAATTCATCGGGCGAGGTCGCAGTCTGGCGGCTCCCGCAGCGTTTGATCATTCCGGGCCACTTTCCGGTACCGCCGGCGCAACTCTCGATCCGGTCGTCAGTATTCGCCGCAGGCTGGTGCTGCGGCCCAACGAATCGGTACGGGTCGACATTGTTACGGGCGTGGCGGAAACCCGCGAGGCGGTGGCCGCCATGGCCGAGAAATACAGTGATCCTGCTCTGGCAGATCGTGTCTTCGAACTCGCCTGGTCGCGGGCGCCCATCATCCTGCGACAGCTGAATGTCACAGAAGCCGACGCGCAGGTCTACGGCCGACTGGCCGGATCCGTGATCTTTGCGACGGGACTGCGGCGCGCCCCGGCCAGTGTGCTGGCGCGAAATCGTCGCGGCCAGTCGGGGCTCTGGGGCTATGGCATCTCCGGCGATCTCCCGATTGTGCTGGTTCGCATCCGCGATCATGACAACATCGAACTGGTTCGTCAGGCGGTGCAGGCCCATGCCTACTGGCGCATCAAGGGGCTGAGCGTCGATCTGGTGATCTGGAATGAAGATGATTCGGTTTATCGTCAGACACTCCAGGACACGATCATGGATCTTGTCGCCGGCAGTCCCGAAGCCGTGATGATCGATCGGCCCGGAGGAGTTTTTGTACGACGCGGTGAACAGATGTCTGAGGAAGATCGGGTATTGCTGCAGACTGTGGCGCGGGTTGTGCTGCGGGATGACACGGGCACGCTCGCGGATCAGGTCAGTCGCCGCGATCGTCGTGAGGTTTCGATGCCGCTCATTCCCTCGCTGAAAAGTCGCCACACAGCCATTGTCGAATCGAAGCCATCGCAGCGAGATCTGGCCTTTTTTAATGGACTGGGGGGGTTCAGTCAGGACGGACGGGAATATGTGATCATCCTGGATCCCCGGTCGGCGACACCGGCACCGTGGGTCAACGTGATTGCAAATTCCCGGCTCGGAATGGTCGTCTCCGAAAGCGGCAGTTCCTACACATGGGCCGAGAACAGTCACGAGTTTCGCCTTACGCCATGGAACAATGATCCTGTGTCGGATGCCTCCGGAGAAGCCATTTATCTGCGGGACGAGGAGACCGGCAGTTTCTGGTCTCCTGCGCCGTGGCCCGCCCGCGGGACGAACACCTACGTCGCGCGGCATGGTTTTGGATACAGCATCTTCGATTGCGCGGAAGACGGCCTCACCACGGAGCTGTGCCTCTACGTGGCCACGGATGCAGCCGTAAAATTTGTGCAGTTGAAAGTGTCCAATCGTTCGGGGCGTCTGCGGAAGTTGTCTGCGACTGGTTACTGGGAATGGGTCCTGGGTGAACTCCGCAGCCGATCGCAGATGCACGTCATCACGGAAACGGATCCCGTGACGGGTGCGGTGTTTGCGCGCAATCCCTGGAGCCCGGAGTTCAGCGAGCACGTCGCGTTTGCCGACTGCAGTGAGGCCGCACGCACCGTCACCGGTGATCGGAGGGAATTGATCGGCCGCAACGGCAGTCTGGCCAGTCCCGCCGCCATGCGACGTCCGAGACTGCTGAATCGCACCGGGGCGGGACTGGATCCGTGCGCAGCAATTCAGACACACTTCACACTGGATGATGGTCAGGAGAAGACGATCGTGTTCACGCTCGGTGCCGCCGACAATGAACACCATGCGCGCAGTCTCGTGCAGCGCTTTCGCGGTGAATCCAACGCCCGGCGCACACTGGAGGGCGTCTGGCATTACTGGAGTCAGACCCTGGGAGCGGTCCATGTGGAGACACCTGATCCGGCGGTCAACTACCTGGTCAACGGCTGGCTGATTTATCAGACGCTGGCGTGCCGCATGTTCGCGCGGTCGGGTTTTTATCAGTCGGGCGGTGCGTTCGGGTTCCGCGATCAGCTGCAGGACGCCATGGCCCTCGTCCACGCTGAACCCGGCCTGCTGCGGGATCATCTGCTGCGGGCCGCGTCCCGGCAGTTTCTCGAGGGGGATGTTCAGCACTGGTGGCATCCGCCGGCCGGTCGCGGTGTTCGGACTCAGTTTTCTGATGACGTCCTCTGGCTTCCGTTCGCACTTGGTCGGTATGTTCGGACCACGGGCGACACGGGCGTGCTCGAAGAACGCGTGCCGTACCTGAATGCTCGCCCACTGCACGCCGATGAAGAAGCGAATTACGATTTGCCGCAGATCTCGGATGATGTTGGATCCCTTTACGATCACGCTGTCCGCGCGATTGATCATGGACTGCGATTCGGAATTCACGGTCTGCCCCTGATGGGCTGCGGTGACTGGAACGACGGCATGAATCTCGTTGGTCGGCATGGTCGCGGCGAAAGCGTCTGGCTGGCATTCTTCCTTTATGACGTGCTGCAGCAGTTCGCCACACTCGCGCGTCAGCGCAACGATGCCGCAACCGCCGACCGTTTCGAAGTCGAAGCCGGACGCCTGCGAGGAAATATTGAGGCGCACGGCTGGGACGGCGAATGGTACCGCCGGGCCTACTTTGATGATGGCACACCGCTGGGATCAGCCGAAAACACCGAGTGCCGGATTGATTCGCTGTCGCAGACCTGGTCGGTCCTGTCCGGGGCAGGCACGAAAGAGCGAACTGCGATCGCCATGCAGAGTCTGGACCTCTACCTCGTTCGACCTGAGGCCCGGCTGATTCAGCTGCTGGATCCGCCGTTTGACAA
>SYLK01000806.1 GCA_005809115.1 Planctomyces sp.
CTGAGCAAACACGAGTTCCGGAAGGCCGTCCCCACCGAGATCCGCGATGGCGCAACCGGTGGCATTCTGAGTGGGCAGCGAAGTCCGATGATGGCTGCGAAAACCGTCGGCGCCGCCCCAGTAGATCCAGGACGTGCCACCGGATTTATTGGCAAAGGCGATGTCCGGGTGGCCGTCGCGATTCAGATCCCCGACCGCGACATCCGAGGCGTCGACGGTGGGCAGCAGAGTGCGACGATCCGCCGCGTAACCCGCCGGTGCTGCCCAGTAGATGAACGAATTCACAGCCACAGTATCGACCAGATTGTACATGCCGGCGATGCGGCCCTTCAGTCGCGAAGAATTCACGACGATCAGCTCCGGCAGATCGTCACCGTTCAGATCGGCGATCTCCACCGCCGCCATGACACTCGCCGGAAGCCGTGTGACTCGCTCAGGGCTGTAGTCGCCGTTCTGACTGCCCCAGTAAACGAGGGCTTCGCTGTCATGGGTGTCATTTCCCTGGCAGGAGAACACGATTTCCGGAGCCCCGTCGCCGTTCAGGTCGCTGATGGCCACGTCATTGGCATGCACCGTCGGGAGCGTGGTGCGCCGATCGACCGAATAACCTTCGGCACTCCCCCAGTACACAAACGACTTCTGAAACTTGTCCACGGACGCGTGATATCCGAGGCCGGTGTTGGCGAATACGATTTCCGGATGACCATCACCGTTGAGATCCGCGACGGCCGCGGCTGCGGCACCGGTCGTGGGCAGTTCCAGGCGATTCTCTGCCGAAAAACCATCCGGTGCGCCCCAGTAAACAAAGGAATTCAGGTCTGACTTCGTCCCGTCGAACCGGTTGACGACCACCAGATCGGGCCAGTCATCGCCGTTCAGGTCAGCTGCCGTACTGAACTGTCCGCCGAGGGTCGGCAGTTCCACCCGCCTGTCGGCTGAGTAGCCATCAGCGGACACGAAGATGCGCAGATTCTGAACCTCGTTGTGATCGTGCGTATGGGGGAAGACGATGTCAATCTGTCCGTCGTGATTCAGATCCCTGAGGTTGATCAGGCGCACGGATCCGTCAGCCGCCACGTACGTGTTGACACCGCCGTCAGCCAGTTCACCGTCCACGACGTCCTGAAACTTCGACATGGTCCACGTCTGCGGATCGGCTGCGGCAGCGCCGGGTGGCGTGACCAGCAGGATGCCGCTGAGACAGGAATACAGCAGCCGGCGAAGCTGCGCTGACGTCGACATCGGGATCTTTCTGTTGACCTGAGACGGGCGGTGGTGCTGGCCGATACGGCAGCGTCCAGCCATCAGAACAGCGGATCGATGGGCTGACCGCGGTAGACACGGTAGGGGCGACCCGATGTGTCGTGAAACTCGCGATCCGGACCGACACCCAGGCAATGGAAAATCGTGGCAGCGAGGTCCTCGGGGGTGTAGGCGTCGGAATCCGGCAGTCCCCCCTGAGCGTCGGTCTGGCCGACGATGCGTCCCGGTCTGATGCCTCCGCCCGCGAAAAAGCAGGGGAACACGTCGCCCCAATGATGCCGCCCCGCTGTGAAAATCTCGCCCGACGCGTTTCTGCCGCCTTCGGTGATCGGCGAGATCTTTGGCGTCCGCCCCATTTCGCCACACATCACGATCAGCGTTTCATCCAGCAGGCCGCGGTCCTCGAGATCGTCGAGGAAACCGCTGAGACAATGATCGATCGACGGAAGCAGTTTGCCCTTCAGGTCACGGAAGGCATTCTGATGCGTGTCCCAGCCACGCAGGTTCACCTGCACCATGCGGACACCGGCCTCCACCAGCCGCCGCGCGACGAGAAACCCCTGGCCCCATTCTTCGCGTCCATACAGATCGCGGGTCCGGTCGGATTCCTGTGTCAGGTCGAACGGATTGTGTTTGCCCGGTCGCGACGCCAGCACAAAACGCAGGGCCTGCTGTCGGTGGGCGTCCCATGCGGCCAGCCGCCCGGCGGCGTCCAGCCGATCCACTCCGGCGCGATAGTCATCCAGCCGACGGAGCAGCGCTGCGCGATCCGTCAGGCGCGGCAGCGTGATGCCCTCAGCCTGCTCCAGATCCGGCAGATGGAAGTCGGGAACCCGGCAGCTGCTGTTGTTCCACCACGCCTTCGGACCGGGGCCGGGTTTCCGTTCCGGGTCCAGATTCGGATCATCGTGGCTGTAACAGTTGGGGCAGGAACCGCCGGCATCTGGTGCATGACATTTCGGAGCGAGATCGACACCCAGTCGGGAGTACTGCGGGCCCAGAATTCCCGGGTCTCGACCCGGATAGGACATCCCGCTGACCCGTGGCAGCTCCACCACCGCCGGCAGCCCGACGGTGTCCGCAGTCGGCGCCGCGTATGCGATCATCGAACCAATGGACGGCCAGGCCATGCGGCCGGCACGAGACTGCGTGATCGAGGCATTGGTGTCGCCGATCGGCAGACCTGTGCTGCCCGTGTGCAGCAGGTAGGCACAGCTGTTGTGTTCGTTGCGAAACTCCCGGCCCGCAATGTGGTGCATGGTGCGCACGACCGAGAATCGATGGGCACGCATCGCCAGTTTCGGCAGATACTCACAGAACTGAATACCTGGCAGCTGAGTCTGAGCCGCGTTGTACTCGCCGCGAACCTTGTCATTCGCTTCCGGCTTCGGGTCGAATGTTTCATGCTGCGACGGACCACCCGACTGAAAGATGAAAACGACGGATTTTGCCGTCCCGGCTCGGCGGATCCCCGTGTCCTTCGCCTGAGCCTCGAGCCGCAGCAGGTCACCCAGCCCCATGCCCACAAGGCTCATACCACCCACGTGAAGCAGCTGGCGACGGCCGATCGACGGGTGATCGGGACAGTGACAACCGGTTCGACGCATGATGACAGATTCCCAACTCAGCCAGGATCTGCGAGCCCGGGTTGGCAGGCCGGGGCAGCAGGAAGTCATTGTGTTTCGGCCCGATTGTCCCAGGCCGCAGGGTATTGGTCCCTACAGGAGGGGCAGGATCGGCTGACCTCGATAGACGCGGTAAGGCCTGCCCGATGTGTCATGGAATTCCCGATCCGGTCCGATCCCCAGACAGTGGAAGATTGTGGCAGCCAGATCTTCCGGTGTCCACGCATCTGTTTCCGGCACGCCACCGTGAGCGTCGGTCTCGCCGATAACCCTGCCGGGCTGAATTCCGCCACCGGCAAAGAAACACGGGAACGCATCGCCCCAGTGATGACGTCCGGGGGTGAAAATCTCGCCTGTGACATTGCGACCCCCTTCGGTAATCGGAGAAATGCGGGGGGTACGTCCCATTTCGCCGCACATCACGATCAGGGTTTCATCCAGCAGGCCACGATCATGCAGGTCGTCGAGCAGCGCGCTGAGGGATCGGTCCAGGGCGGGCAGGAGCCGGCCCTTGAGATCACGAAAGGCATTCTGATGGGTGTCCCAGCCGCGCAGATTCACCTGCACCATCCGCACACCGGCTTCGACCAGACGCCGCGCCACCAGGAACGACTGTCCCCATTCGTCACGCCCGTAAAGATCCCGCGTGGCTTCGGCTTCGGCCGACAGATCGAACGGACTTTTCTGCCCGGGATGCGATGCCGTAAGAAACTTCATGGCCAGTTCGCGGCGGGCGTCCCAGGCGGTCTCGGCCGGATGCGGAGGTCCCTGGGTCACCTGACGGCGATGCTGCTCCAGCTGCTCCAGCAGCTGGCGTCGATTCGTCAGCTGAGGAATCGAAATCGCCTCGGCAGCACCCAGGTTTGGGAGTGAAAACGACGGATCGCGGCACGTGGAATGATCCCACCAGGCCCGCGGACCTCCCGGAAGACGCTCCGGATCGAGATTCGGATCGGCATGGCGAAAACAGTTCGGACACGATCCGCCTTCCGCGCCGCAGGGAGGTGCCAGATCCACTCCGAATCGGTCATAGTTCGGCCCCAGAATGCCGGAGCTGTTTCCGGGGTAGACCATGGCGTTGACCCGCGGAATCTCCACCATGGCCGGAAAGGCCACGTGGCGATCCGGCGGATCCGCCCAGGCGATCATGGAACCAATCGACGGCCAGGCCATGCGTCCCGGTCGCGACGCGTCAATCGTGCTGTTGTTGTCTCCGATTGGCAGAGACACCGTGCCCGTGTGCACAAAGTATTTGCAGCTGTTGTGCGCATTGCGGAACTGGCGATCCGCCGTGTGATGCATGGTGCGCACGATGGAAAATCGGTCAGTCCGTGCTGCCAGCCGAGGCAGGTATTCGCAGAACTGGACTCCGGCGATGCGAGTCTGAGTGACACCGTATTCGCCCCGGATTTCCGCCGGTGCATCCGGCTTGGGGTCGAACGTTTCATGCTGCGACGGGCCGCCCGACTGAAAGATAAAAATGACGGATTTCGCCGTGCGGAAACGCGCGTCGCCAGTATCCACCGCCTGTGCTTCCAGCTGCCGCAGATGACTGAGTCCCATTCCGACGAGACTGAGCCCCCCGACCTGGAGAAGTTCACGGCGTCCCAGTCCGGGATGATCCGAAGTGTGGCAACCCGTACGCCGCATGAGTGAGTTTCCTTGATTCGCGTCAACAGGAATCCGTGTCAACAAAGGCCCCGTTCACAGGCACTGTCGGAAATTCTTGCCACCCATCCCTGACCGTCTTTCCTGCTGCCCGTTCTGTTTCACCCCACCAATCATATCCGCCTGGCAGTGTCCCTGAAAATCATCCGATTTCCTGTGTCGTCGAAATTTCCTGTTTCTTGCTTTGCCTTCGAACGTGCGGCACGTGCATCCCGCAGGCTTTTACCGGCGGCGGACGGCTGTTATTTTGAGGGTTCTCGTCCTGCAGGGGTTTCGCGGTTCTGACAATCTTTTCGGGGAAGACGCCGATGGCGCGCAGCAGACAATTCCTGATTCTGATGGCCCTGATGGCCGGGGCGCGGGGCGGGGCGGGTGTTGCAGGGGATGCCGTCCGGTTCACGGACGACCGTTTCGAGGATTTCGCGGCGGGAACGTCGGACGACGGGGGACATAACCTCTATGTTTCCCGGGACGGGGCAATCCGCACGATTAACCGGTTTGATCTCAATCAGGACGGTTTTCTCGATGTCCTGTTCAACTGCACTCACGATACGTATCAGATGCTGCCGGCCACAGTGGGCCGGCTGGGTGCCGGGCGGGAGGCGAGGAGTTCTGACCTCGCGTTTGAGGGAACTCAGCAGGTCGCGCATGGAGATCTGAATCGGGACGGGTATACGGATCTGGTGGCGTGCCCGAATGCCATCGGCGTCCACCACGATCGTCGGTTCGTGATGGTTGCCTGGGGAGGACCGGACGGCTGGAATTCGCAGCGGATCAATTCACCGCTGCCGATGAACGCCGCAGCGAAGGTGGCGATTGCTGACCTGAACGGCGACAAGTGGCCGGACATCTGTGTGCTGGGTGCATCGCGCTGGCAGATGGATCAGCCGGAAGGCCGGATTCTGCGGATCTACTGGGGCAGTGCGGACGGATTCACCGTGACCGGGAAATTCGACGTTGGCCTCCCGGACGCCGTGGACCTGGCGGCGGCGGATTTTGACGTCGATGGCGCGAAGGATCTGGCCGTCCTGCGGAGCAACGGTTCACTCAACATTCTGTGGTCCGCCTCAGCCGGGAAGTCACCATGGTCGCCGGTGATGACGGAAATCGTGACGCCGGCAAATGACGGAATCTGTGTCACGGCCGGCGACGTCACGGGCGATGCGCGGGCTGATCTGGTGCTCAGCGCATCGGACACAATCATCGCAGTCCCGGCGTTGACTGGCCGGCAGTGGGACACGCCGCAGATCATCGATAACGTATCGGCCACAGACATCACGATCGGCGACTTCGATCATGACAGCCATGCGGAACTGGTTCTGACACGATTCGGACAGGCTCGCGCTGCCGGAGGAGAACAGGCGGGCGCCGGCGAGACGGCTCAGGATATCGTGCGGATCCTGTGGGGCGGGTCCGGCGGCTGGTCCGCCGATCAGCAGACAAAGCTGGACGTTCCTGCGGCTGCAGCCACAGCCGCCGGTGATCTCGACGGGGACGGACATCAGGATCTGGCCATTGCGGTCCATCAGGGCAGCGACACGTTCAACGGGGAATCGTTTGTCTGGTTCGGAAACGGTCGTCGGGAATTTCAGCGGGGGATGACGGGGTTCGCTACGTCCGGCACACTGGACGTCGCAGTCATTGTTCCGGAACAGAGGCTGCCGGCGCGGGCGGTGTTCTGTAACAGCATCGGAGGTCATCTGGATGAAGCGGTGCCGCTGCACCTGTATTGGGGCGGGCGCTATGGATTCGACCCCGAGCTACTCTGGAAAATCCCGTTCCACAGTGGTTACGAAGGCAGTGCGGCGGATCTGAATGCCGACGGTTTTCCGGATCTGATTGTGCTCAATTCCGGCCACTCGGGCGCCCATGCGCACGTCGATCCGACACTGGGCGCGAATATTCTCTGGGGAGGACCCGAGGGAATTGAGAAGTCTCAGAAGCGGACCGTCCTGCACGAGCATTTTCTGGGAACCAGCAGCGTGGCCGACCTGAATCGGGACGGCTGGCTTGATCTGGTCCTGGAACCCTTTGGCACGGAACCGGATGCTGACAAGGAAAAGCTGTTCCTGTATTATGGCTCACCGGAAGGATTTCTGCGAACGCGGCGCATCGAACTGATCCTGGACGGCTATGCGCAGGAACATCTGGTGGCTGATCTGAATGGGGATCAGTGGCTGGACATCTGTGTCACGACCCGGTCGCTGAACTGTGCCCGAATCCTCTGGGGCTCCGCGGACGGGTTCGATGTGTCGCACGAGCAGCGGCTGAACGTTTCGGGCCCGGTGGGTGTGGACGCCGCGGATTTCAACGGAGACGGTCGGCTGGACATCCTGATCGGCAGTTACAGTGACCCGGTCAGCGGCCACCGTGACATGGGGCTGATTCTGTTCTGGGGCGGAGAATCCGGGTTCCAGCACAGTCATGCTCAGTGGCTGCCGGGGTTTTCGCCGCTGGGTCGGACGGTGGCCGACATTGACGGGGACGGGTTTCTCGATCTCGTTTCGCCTCAGCACAGTGGTGAACTGACTCGCGAGGATCTGGCGAGTCATATTTTCTGGGGCAGTGATACGGGTTTTGCCACGCGGCGGAGGACAACTCTGCTGACCGATTCCGTCAACGATACGATGGCGGCGGACTTTAACAGCGATGGTCTGATTGACCTGGCGATCAACAGCCACACGCGACATGGCAATCACCGGACCCTTTCAAAGATCTTTTACAACGATGGCCGTCGCTTCAGCAATCCCCGTCTGCAGTTGCTGCCGACCAACGGCCCGCATCTGATGTGGGCCACCGATGTGGGACATATCGGTCACCGCGGCTATCGTCATTCGTTTGTGTCCAGGGTCTTTGACTGGAAGCCGGCGGCCAGCTCCGTCACGCTGACGACAGCGGCACAGACGCCCGAAGGCGGCCGGCTGGAACTGAGTCTCCGTTCCGCGGCTGTCGCGAACGACCTGGCGTCGCAGGAATGGCGCCCGATCACTGAGGCCTCGATTGCGATCCCGCGCGATCACCGCTACGCTCAGTATCGACTCGACCTGCATTCGGACAACGGCGACCGGTATCCGGTGATCGATCGGGTGGATCTGGTCGTGAATCCCTGAGTGACCTGAGACAGTCTTTGGAGCGGAGCACAGCAGATGCAGACGGTCGGTGTCGGGATGGTTGGCAGTGGCTTCATGGGCCTGACCTACAGTGAAGTCGTGGCGCGCCACGCGCAGGGATGTCGGCTGGTTGCGATCACCGGTGGGCGCCGTGCGGAGCAGCTGGCGGCGGACTACGGAGTCCCGGCAGAAGCCTCGCCCGAGGCGCTGCTGGCGCGCCCGGACGTGGACGCCGTCGTGCTGGCCACGCCGGATCAGGACCGCCCAGCGCTGACAAAACTTGCGGCCGCCGCAGGGAAGCATGTTCTGGCAGAGAAACCGATGGCACCCACAGTGGCCGAGTGCGACGAAATGATCGCTGCCTGCGCCAGGGCAAAGGTCAATCTCGGTGTGGTCAAGACCGAACGCTATCGCAAGCTGACACGCAAGGCAAAGTCACTGATCGATGACGGCACGCTGGGCCCCGTACAGATGCTGCGGACCGTCTCGGCGTTTCCGCTGTCTCTTTCGAAGCAGCTGTTCCAGGATCGCCAGTGGATGAGCGATCCTCGTGGTGGTGGTCTGTTTATGGGGATGGCGTCCCACAACACGGATTTTCTCCGATGGCTCACCGGAAAGAATGCCGTCAAGGTGTTTGCTCAGGCCACGAGCTACAGCGATATTCCCGGAAAGCCGCTGTCCGTCATGGCCCAGGTTGTCTTCGAGGACAATCTCATGGCCCACATGTGGATTACGGGAGAACTGGCCGATCCCAGTCTGCCCAGCAGTGAAGTGCGATTTCAGGTGTTCGGGCGCGACGCCATGATCGACTTCGAAAACTTCGAGTACCTCGATCTGGGGAAAGGCGACAAGTGGGAGCGGATCTATACGCCCGAACGCTTTGACTACCTGAAGGAGCCGAAATCCCCGATTCGGCTGTTTCCGCACATCGGCGTCATCCAGGACTTCATCGACAGCATTCGGGAACAGCGGGCACCGCGAGTCGGGGGTGTGGAAGGTCGCGCGGCGGTGGAGATCTGTGAGGCATGCCTGATCTCGGCCAGAACGGGTGAAGCCGTCTCGCTGCCGCTGTGAAACGGTCGGCGACGGAACTGTGTTTCCA
>SYLK01000807.1 GCA_005809115.1 Planctomyces sp.
CGCGGCATCCCTGCCGCGGCACAGATCGTGCGCTTAACTTCTCTTTTTCGTGTGTGACTGTGGGTGGAGCGACGGGTCGGTCGCCCCAAACCGGCGGCTGCGGACGCTCTCGCTGAGATTTTACCCGGTGGGGCCTCGCCTGCCAGTCCCGGAGGTCCGATTTGTATTCGGCCGCCTGAGACGACAACGGCAGTTGTCGCCGAAATCGTCAGTTCGCCGGGCTACGGTGGTGACTCTCATTTCCGAAGAGCGGCAGCGAGCCGACGGAGCGGCTGGACTACCCAGGTTCGCCGCACGATCGGCGAACGCCTGGGCCTGCCGGATATCCCGGGGACAATCGGCAGTCGGTCTATCGGATCAGGGCCAGGAGTTCTTCGGCGGAGAGGCGTCCGGTGGTATCGGTGCCCTCGAGCAGGCTGTCGGCCAGATCGCGTTTGGTGGCGTGCAGCTGGAGGATTTTGTCTTCGATGGTGTTTCGAGTGATGAAGCGATAGATCGTCACCGGGCGTCGCTGGCCCAGACGGTGGGCTCGGTCGGCTGCCTGATCTTCGACGGCCGGATTCCACCAGGGGTCCATGTGCAGGACATAGTCGGCGGCGGTGAGATTCAGGCCTGTTCCGCCGGCCTTCAGGCTGATCAGAAACACATCGCCCTCGCCATCCTGAAACGCTGCCACGCTGCGCTGACGTTCCCGGACCGGCGTCGAGCCGTCAAGGTACTGGTACCTGACGCCCTTGCGATCCAGTTCGTCCCGCAGGATGGCCAGATGATCCACGAACTGGCTGAAGACCAGCGCCTTATGCTGGTTCGCCAGCAGCTCATCGATCGTCTCGGAGAATGCGGTCAGTTTTGCACCAGGCAACCCGCAGTCGGGAAGCAGGAGACTGGGATGACAGCAGGCGCGCCGCAGCCGCATGATTTCGGCGAGGATTCGCACATGCTGGCCCCGAGCCGCGGCATCGGATGTCAGTTGTTTCACGGCGCGCTGCCGCGCAGCCTCGTACAGCAGTGCCTCTTCGTCAGTCAAGGTCACCGGAACCGTCACTTCGATGCGTGGCGGAAGTTCACTGAGAACCTGAGTCTTGGTGCGGCGAAGCAGGAACGGCTGCACGAGCCGTTTCAGCTGCTGGCGGACTTCGCGATTGTGGTCCCGCTCGATCGGCAGTGCGAACTGCTGCTGATAATGTTCGAGAGAACCCAGCAGACCGGGGTTAATGAACTGAAACAGGTTCCACAGCTCTCCCAGGTGGTTTTCGATTGGAGTACCGGTCATGATCAGCCGGAAGTTGGCCGCCAGGGACATGGCGGCCTGCGAGCGTTTCGTGAGCGTATTCTTGATCGCCTGTGCTTCGTCCAGCACAGCGGTGTGCCACTGGACTGCCTGCAGTCGCTCGGATTCCGTGTGCAGCAGTCCGTAGCTGGTGATCACGACGTCGCGGGGGCCGATGTCAGCGAGAAACGCATCGCGGTCGCCTGCTCCGAACATGCGTGGCGTCAGCGTCGGGGCGAATCGATGCAGCTCCGATTCCCAGTTGAAGCAGACAGACGTTGGTGCAATCACCAGCGCCGGGCCGCCGGACGCGCGGCTGAGCAGCAGTGCGATTGCCTGCAGCGTTTTGCCCAGTCCCATATCGTCCGCCAGACACGCGCCGGCGCCCCAGTGAGCCAGCCGACACAGCCACCGAAAGCCGTCGGTCTGATAGTCCCGCAGTTCAGCATTCAGCGTGGACGGCACGTTGATGACAACGTCGCCTGCCTCGCGGATGCGTTTCAGGCAGGCCTTCCAGTGCCTGTCGGCCCGCAGCGAACACCATTCATCAAGGTCACTGAGTGCAGCGGCGCGGATCGGCGGGAATCGCAGAGTCCCGTTTTTCCCCTCGGCATAAGCAGCCAGTTCCGCCACTCGCTGTCGCAGCTGTTCGGTCAGTGCCAGAAATCGACCATCACTGAGCGGTACAAAGCGGCTCGGTGTGACGGACACCAGTTCCACCAGTCTGTGCAGGTCCAGTTGTGTTGATGCGTCGATGGTCAGTTCACCGGATGCGGCGAACCAGTCGTGGTCGCGGTCAATTCGCACGCGCAGTTGTGTGGCATCCACGGAACCGGCAAGCCGCAGCGACTGTCCCTGTGGCCAGTGGATGACAAGGCGGCCATCTTCCCGCAGCGGCTCGATCTGCAACAGCAGTTCCAGTGCGTCGTCTGGCGACGGGAACTCGAACGGCGACAGAATTCCGTCGGTACGGTCGGCCATGATCGGACAGGCGGCGACGATCTCGCGTGTGAGCCGGACTTCACGTTTCAGTTCACGTCGAGTTGAAGCAGACACTCCCTGCAGTTCCGTAAAGACATTTTCACCGCCTTCCCCTGGCACAAAGAGCGGTCCGGTGTCGCCGAACGGCTGGACGAAAAACTCCGCCCGAACACCTGCCTGACACGGCAGCAGGTGCAGATGTGGACGCGCCTCGGCCGGGACGTTTCGGACCGCCGTATCGGTTGCGCTGCCCTGAACTGCGACGTCCGACTGGACGGACAGCAGTGTCGAGAGCGAAGTTGCGGTGGCCAGCACATCCGCCTCGCCGCTCGGCGGAACGTCCAGGGCGCCGTCGAGAATGCACGCGAGCTGCATCTGTTCCTTTGTGAACGTTACCACCGCGATGCGTTGTGGACCGTCCTTTTTCAGGACGACCGGGTTGTCCTGACGCGGCTGCGGATCCAGTTCGACGCGCAGTCCGGAACGATTTCGCCGAATCACCAGCTGCGGGCGTCGGGAGACCAGCTCCACCGGCTGAGTGCGATCGTCGGGAGCGAACAGCAGGGGATGGCCAATCAGTGCCGGCAGTGCCTCTTCAAAATCCAGATTGTAGACCGTTTCTGTGTAACGGTAGTATCCCGTCGAGACCTGCGACTGTTCGATGCAGTTGCACACCGCATGATCCTGTTCGGTCAGAAACGCGAAAGCCGACTTCTTGTGGTCATTGAAAAGCCGTTCCAGAGCGACCGGACGCCCTTTTGTCCAGGTGCCGCGCGAAAACTTCTGCACCAGCGGGCGCACCTCAGCACGCCAGTAGTTCCGGGTGAACGTGACATCCAGTTCCCAGATCATCCGCTCGTCGTAACCGGTCACAGATGGTCGTGCCGTGGCAGGCGCTGGTTTGCCGTTGACCACCTGCCGCAGAGAATCCAGCTTGCGTTTCCAGAGTGACGTCGGCTGAATCCAGGACAACAACGAAGACGTGCCGAACTCCTGATGGCGCAGTCCCCGGACAGCATCAGTCCTTACACTGTCGGGACCGGGGGCACTGTCGGCGGCGACGTCTTCGCACAGGGCCGCCAGCCATTTCAGGCCCGACTCGTCGTATTCCGCGGCGACGTCGACCAGTGAACTGATCCATTCGAATGACTCCTCCGGCAGGTACCATCTGGCGACGTATGCCGACACGAGCCGGGGCAGCGGCCAGTCTCGGCCAGGCTTCGATGCCAGCAGGGATTTCAGTCTGGCCCGAAACACAGCATCCGGTGAATTCGCATAGGCGGAAGCGGCCGAGATGATCTGAAGGGCCATCTTCCACGCTTCCGGCCACTGATCCTCGGCAGCACTGACGAAGGACTTCAGGGTTTCGCGAGTCTGCGGATCGTTCCGCCGCAGCAGTAACAGCAGCTGCATCAGACCGGGCAGAGGCAGCAACACCACGTAGCGGCGACCGGCCGATTTTCTCAGACGGTCGGTCAGGAGTGCAAACGCCGCTTCCGCTGCTTCCGGCTGTGCTTTCAGGAATGACAGACAGCCGCTGGCTGAATTGCCCCAGACCGTATTGGCCTTCGCAAGTTCCGCAAGTCCCTGCAGGTCTCCGCAGGCGACGAGCAGATTGACGCACGATTCGCCAGTCCGATCGGTCAGGGTTGTCTGCCGATGTACGAAACTCCGGAACGCCTCGATCGCTTCCGGGGAGCCGGCAGCCGTCAGAAGGCACCGGTCAACGGCGGGCAGCAGAACTTCGGAACGCAGTTCGTCGGGGATTCGCTCCAGCACCTCGCCATCGAACGGATTCAGCAGTCCGGATCTGTTCAGTGGCGGCTTTGCGGCGGCGAGATCCTTCGCTGCAGCTCGGTAGCCAGGAATATCACCCTTGTAGAACGCGATGCGCGTCCTTCTGCGCGCGTCGAACGCCTTTGCTTCGGCCGATGGGTGGTGTTTCAGTTCCCTGGTTAATTCGGCGTGGTGTGCCATCACGCTGCTGGCGATTCGAGGGAAATTCCCATCCAGGACAGCCCGCTGCACGGCAAAGTCCTGGAATGGTGCTGCGATCTGCATCCGCGTCATTCCCGCCTGGCAGGAGTCGATCAGGCCCAGCCGTTTCAACTCGGTCAGTTCGGGCTTCAGCAATGCCTGCGTCAGCAGGCCGCTCTTTGTCTCGGCCTTTGCCCATCCACAGGACTTCAGGATGTCCAGCAGCGTGGCCAGACTGACGACTGACTCACAGACACCCAGAACCTGGAGCACCTGACGCCGCTGTGGTGACAGGGCCTGATAGGCGTTCAGCAGGATTGATGCACTCATCCGTCAATAAACCCGCAAAGTGATTGTTGAACGCGGTATGTCGGGGACGTCGCAGCACGCTGCAGTGGGCAGCGTGAGCAGATGTGGCGGTGGCGTATCGCCGTACGGTACCAGGTCTGAGGCGAAACGCCAGCGCCGGGAGCGGTGGTCGCTGGCAGACCAGGGCACCGGCCGGGTACCGGGCGAGCCGGGTTCCGGATTCAGAAAATCCCTGGCAGGGTACCCCTGTGTCTGTGGCGGGCTGCGACGGTGTTTCGCATGATACGGTCGATTCAGGGCGATATCTTCGGAGGACACGAGCATGAGCGTCAGCGGTTCGAACGGACGAAGCACCGAGCCTTCGGTGTTTGATATTCAGCGGATGGTCGCGTTCGATTTTCTGCGGGCCACGGAGATTGCGGCGCTGAACTGTCTCCAGTGGTTCGGGAAAGGCGACAAGGAAGCTGCGGATGCGGCCGCGTGCGATGCGATTC
>SYLK01000808.1 GCA_005809115.1 Planctomyces sp.
ACAGACGGCATCCGCCGCGCGTGCAAACACGACTCGGTCGGCTGACCACGGAGATGTTGTGTGGGGATGAAGGTGAACCCTGTCCGGGATGATGTCAGATTTCCCGGTGTCGGGCAAGATGACACGGGGAGGCAGGGTTTTCTGGTGAATTGCGGCAGAATTCGCCGGATTACAGGGTATTCTGCCCCAGAAACAGGGAGCCTCGTCTGGCGGGAAACGATCCGCGGTTTTCTGCCCGAAGAACTGCCTGAGCCGTGTGGATCCGTTGAAGCCGGTCAGAGACACCGTAAAGCTGCGGCCCCGATCATTTCCCTGTGACGGTCAATTGCGTAGAACACGCAGACAGTTTCTTCTGGCGGGTGGGAGTCACATCAATGGTGTTGCTTCGGGCGTGGTGTATCGGTTGCCGGCATGTTGTCGCGACGTGGGTCGGCTGTCGGCTGGTGCCAGTCTTCCTGCTGCAGCTCACCGTGGCGCTGACGGCGCTGGCGGATGACCACAGTGATCTGACCTGGTATCGCGATACAAATGCACAGGTTGCGCGCATTGGGAAGGTGGACGAGTGGAAACTTCGGCGTCAATTGATCATTGAGGGAATGCAGCAGGCCATGGGGATGCTGCCGTCTTTTGAGCAGCTTCCGCCGTTTGAGATTCAGGTATTGGAAGACGTCCGCATTGACACCGTGCGTCGGCTGACTCTGACCATTCAGGTGGAGTCTGGCGATCGCCTGCCGCTGGACCTGTATCTGCCGCAGTCGCTGGCTGACGCAGTCAACCCGGGGGCGCTGACGGACCTGAAGGCTGAGACGCGATATCCGGCCATGCGGGCTCTGCATCCCACGGGGCCACTGGGGAAGCGCATTGTTGCTGGTGAGGGCCCGCGGGGCAATCGCCAGTATGGGCTTGAGCTGGCACTGCGGGGTTACGTCACGATTTGTCCCGACTACCCTTCATTTGGGCAATACCAGTACGACTTCGGGGCGGACCGGTACGAGTCCGGCACGATGAAGGGGATTTTCAACCATATGCGATGCGTTGACTTCCTGACGGCACTGGCCTGCGTGGATCCGGATCGGATTGGCGTCATCGGACACTCACTGGGTGGCCACAACGCGATGTTTGTGGCGGCATTCGACGAGCGGCTGAAGATCACAGTCTCCAGTTGTGGCTGGACTCCGTTTCATGATTACTACGGCGGGAACATCACAGGCTGGACGAGTGACGTGTATATGCCGCGGCTGAAACACGAGTTTGAGCTGAATCCAAACAAGGTGCCGTTTGATTTTTACGAAGTCGTGGCGGCGCTTGCGCCTCGCACATTTGTATCGCTGTCGCCGCTGCACGACGCGAATTTTGACGTGACTGGTGTCCGGCGGGCCGTGCCGCGGGCGGCGGGCATCTATTCCCTGCTGGAGGCCGCGCCGGAGCTGATTCTGGTGACGCCGGACTGTGCACACGATTTTCCGGCGGACATGCGGGAGCGTGCGTATCGCGAGATCGACCGTGTTTTGGCGCATCAGCCGACGAGTATTCCGGCACCGGATTATTCAGCTGAACTGCCGCGGATTCCACCGCATTCCCCGGCTGACGCGCTTTCCACGTTTCGGGTGGCTGCGGGGTTCGAGCTGCAGCAGGCGGCTGCGGAACCACTGGTGACGGATCCGGTGGCGATGGCATTTGACGCGGATGGACGCCTGTTTGTCGTGGAAATGCGGGATTATTCCGAACAGGCGACCGAGCGACTCGGCCGCATTCGGCTGCTGATTGACGGGAACCACGACGGCGTGTTCGAGGAAAGTCACATTTTTGCCGAGGATCTGTCCTGGCCCACAGCGATTACCTGCTATGACGGTGGTGTTTTCGTGGGGGCAGCACCGGAGATTTATTTTTTTCGGGATTCGGACGGTGATCACCGGGCAGATGTCAGGGAGGTCGTGTACACGGGGTTCGGACGCACCAATGTCCAGGGCCTGCTCAACTGTTTTCACTGGGGACCGGACAACAGGATTTATGGGCAGACCAGTTCGTCTGGTGCCCGGATCACGCAGCCGGCCCATCCCGAGCGGCCTCTGCTGGAACTGCGTGGACGCGATTTTTCGTTCGATCCCCGAACTCGCGAAATCCGTCCCGAGAGCGGTGGAGCACAGCATGGGATGTGTTTCGATGACTGGGGCAACCGATTCGTCTGTTCCAACAGCGATCACGCTCAGGCGATCATCTACAGCGACCGCTATCTCAGTCGCAGCCCCCAGGTTTCGGCCGCTCCGCCCCGTGTCAGCATCGCCGTCGACGGCGGGCAGGCGCCGGTGTTTCGGGCGAGTCCGGTAGAGCCCTGGCGAATCGTGCGGACTCGTCTGCGTGCATCAGGGGTCGTTGCCGGTATCGTCGAGGGAGGTGGTCGCCCGGCGGGTTATTTTACCGGTTCCACGGGGATCAATGTGTATCGCGGGGATGCCTGGCCCGAGTCGCTGCAGGGAACGCTGGTGATGGCCGACGTGGGCAGTAACATCGTGCACCGCAAACGAGCCACTCCCAGCGGCGTGAGCTGGACGGCGACGCGCATCGATGAGGCCTCGGAGTTCGTGGCATCGACGGACATCTGGTTTCGTCCGGTTCAGTCGGCCAATGCACCGGACGGTTGTCTGTACATCCTCGACATGTACCGCGAAGTGATTGAGCATCCACTGAGCCTGCCGCCGGAGATCAAACAGCATCTGGATCTCACGAGTGGTCGGGATCGGGGGCGTCTTTATCGTCTCGCACCGACCGGCTGGACGCCGCGCGAATTCACGCCATTGTCGGCACTGGAGACCGTGCAGCTGGTGCAGGTACTGAATCATTCCAACGGCTGGCATCGGGATACGGCCTCAAGGTTGTTGTACGAGCGGCAGGATCCGGCCGCGGCATCGGCTCTGCGGGACCTGGCAGGATCTGCTTCACGACCCCAGGGGCGGATTCATGCGACGAACAGTCTGGACGGTCAGCAGGCCCTGACGGAAGCTGACGTGCTGCCGCGACTGTCGGATTCACACCCGCGAGTCCGGGAGCACGCCGTGCGTCTGGCGGAACATTTTCCTGACTCTGCAGCCATGGCGGCAGCGCTGGTCGGGATCGTGCGGGACGAAGATGCCCGAGTGCGGCTGCAGCTCGCCTTCACACTGGGTGAGTTTCCAGCCGCAGTGCGGGTTCCGGTGCTGATCGAACTGATCGCGGCGGATCTGGCAGACCCCTGGATGCGGACTGCCGTGTTGAGTTCACTGAGGGAGCAGACTCTGCCGGCATTTGAAACGATGGCCGGATCGGCGGAATTCGTGTCGCTGGCAGGAAGTCAGCCGGTGTTGTCCGATCTGGTGGAACTGATCGCGCGGCAGTTTTCCACGGAGTCACTCGACCAGCTGGCGAAAGTGATCCGCAGCCATGATCTGCCGACGGGACTGCGGCTGGAACTGGTCCAGAGGGTATTCCGCGGCTGCGCGGGCGCACGACAGCATCCCGGTTTTCAGCAGCTGACAAATCTGATGATTGTCGCAGCCAGAAAACTTCTGGATGAATCGGCCACTCCGGCGGCAGACCGGGTCGCAGCCGCTCGTTCGCTGACGTTGTCAACTTTGGCCAGCGATGGAGAACGCCTGTTTTCCCTGCTGACTGCGTCGTCACCGCCGGACCTGCAGCTGGCCGCCGTGGATACGATCGGTTCGTTTGCCGATCCGGTCGTGGCGGAGCGGCTGATTGCGGGGTTGTCGGAATTCAGTCCGCAGGTGATGGAACGAGCACGCGAACTTCTGCTTGGGCGATCCGACTGGACGGCTGCCGTGCTGTCGGCGGTGCTGGAGGGTCGGCTGCCGCAGAATTCTCTGACAACTGCCGAGCTGCAGCGACTGGCCGGGCATCCTGACCTGCCTGTCCGGGAACAGGCCGCAAAACTCCTGCAGTCCGTACGTGCCACGCCGCGGGATGAGGTGATTCAGCGGTATCGCGAAGCTCTGGCGCTGCCGGGGAACAGTCCGCGAGGAGCGGCCGTGTTCCGACAGCATTGTTCGGTCTGCCACCAGTTGAATGGTATTGGTCACAACGTCGGACCGAATCTGGCCACGATTGCCGGCCGGGGCGCGGAAACACTGCTGGTGAACATGCTGGATCCGAATCGCGAAGTCAATCCCGCCTGGAAGGACTACATTGCGGTGACGACGGCCGGCACGACACAGAACGGTGTGATCATTTCCGAGTCGTCAACCGGCATCACACTCCGTCGCGCCGAAGCGAAGGAAACAGCACTGCTGCGCAGTGACATTGAGACGCTGACGGATACGGGGCGTTCCCTGATGCCGGAAGGTCTGGAAAAACAAATTGACCCGCAGGCAGTGGCAGACCTGATTGCATGGCTGCTGGAGCAGCGATGAGCCGACTCTGCTGCAGACATGCCGGACGGAAAATTCTCAGGGTTGCAGTCCGGGAGAAATCATGACTAAGGCAATTGTGGATCCGGCAGAACTGCGGCGATTCGCACAGCTGCTGCGACGATTCAACGAAGAGTTGAATGAGAAGACCGGCGTCCTGGCCGCGCAGCTGAACGAATTGAGCCAGTCGTGGCGTGATCAGGAACAAATCCGTTTTACGGACGAGTTTTCGGCTAATATGAAAGCTCTGGGGCGATTCGTGGAATCCAACGAGCAGTATATTCCGTATCTGTTGCGGAAAGCGCAACTGATCGAGGAATACCTGCGTCAGCAGTGACAACCTCATGTCTGAATCCGCCAACCTGGCTTCACTGGACGCATTGCTGCGGTTCACTGCCGCCGTGGTGGAATTCCAGGCAGAGGCGCAGATGTGTCTGACCGCGTTCGACGCACAGCTGCGTCAGGTTCAGTCCTGGCTGGAGCATGATCGTCCGGCCTTCTGGAAACGCGAGATCGAGAACGGGATCCGGGCAGTGGAGGAAGCGCGGGTGCGGCTGCACCAGTGTCGGATGCGACGCGTCGGTGATTTTCGCCCTTCGTGTTTTGAGGAACAGAAGGCGCTGGAGCAGGCGAAACGCTGGCTCGAGTTTTCTCAGTCGCAGATTCCCCGGGTCAAGCGCTGGAGGATCGCCGCGCAGCAGGAAGCGAATGAATTCCATGGCCGGGCCGGTGGTACTGTCCAGACACTGCAGCGGGAACTTCCGCGGCTGCTGGCGCTGCTGCGACATGCGGCGGAGACAATCGACGCGTATGCGGCGATGGACCCGCCACAGCGGTCCGCAGCGGCTGCGGGCCTGACGCAACTGGCGCGGGATCTGCAGGCATCACTCAGTGGAGTCGCACCACCTGAGGCCTCGGAATCACTCCGCTCGGAAGCCGGTGAACCCGCTCTGGCAACTCCGGAACCCGTACCGGCAGCGCCGGAATCTGCACCGGCAGCGCCGGGATCTGCACCGGCAGCGCCGGAATCCGCACTGACTGAAAAGGTGGCTGAGACCGGCGGGACTGCGCCCTGATGGCACGCGCTGCTGCCCACTGTGCTGTTGCCCACTGTGCTGTTGCCCACTGTGCTGTTGCCCACTGTGCTGTTGCCCACTGTTCTGTTGCCCGCTGTGCTGCTGCCGGCAAGTGCCGCTGCCGGCAAGTGCTGCTGCCGGCTCAGTCCGCAAAGGCGGCCGTCAGATAGCGCAGGAGCCTCCGACGTCTGGCTGCTGCGTCCAGCGCCGCTTCTCGGGAAACGGATTCAAATCGCACTGTGTCAGCGGGCATCATCCGTCCGAACTGATCGAGATCTGATGAAATGACGGCAGCGATTCTGGCATACCCGCCGGTCGTCTGACCGTCCCGCAGCAGTATGATCGGCTGGCCGTCGCCGGGAACCTGCACTGAGCCGACCGGTGTGGGGTCCGAGATGATGTCAGATCCATGCGTGGTGGCGACAGGCGGTCCTTCGGTTCGAAATCCCTGGCGGTCGGACCTGGAGCTGATTCGATAGCGGGCTGTCAGGAAAGTGTGCAGACCGTCGTGAGTGAAGCGATCCTGATGTGGCCCGATGATGACGCGCACACGGTAATCAGACGTCGGCCGGGGGCGGAGAGCGGGGGCAAGAGAACGCATTTGCGACCAGGGCGACAGCGGCGCAGGATCGTTTGCCGGCAGCAGGTCACCGCGCTGCAGGTTGCGCCACATTCCGCCTCTGGCAAACGTGGAGCAGGAACCCAGATACTGCGGTGCGGCGACACCACCCCGCAGCGCCACGCAGGCCCGGCAGCCATTCTGGTGGCACCGAAATCGGAGTCGGTCGCCGGACGCCATCCGGAAGGAGGTCCACAGTGGGGCTGGCTGTCCATTCCATTCGGCCGACAGATCGCCGCCGGTGACCGCCACGATCACTGAGCCGACGGCTTCGAGACAGAGTCCCTGCAATACGGTTTCCAGCCCGGCAGCGCCCGGGCGATTGCCCACCAGCAGGTTGGAAACCTGCAGGGAGAACTGATCGAGCGCTCCGGAACACGGGATGCCGAATCTTCGCAGACGGGGACGACCTTCATCCTGAATGGTCGTCTGCCAGCCCGGGTCCAGAATTCGAAATCCTGTCAACATCGCATACTCCCGGAAACTGCCCAGTCCATTCCTGTGCTGCCTCTGCGGAAACGGCAGGAAACTCCACGACGTCTCCCGGTCGAATCGGCGTTGGAGGAAACTGTTGCGGATCGTACAGCGAGACGAAAGTTCTGCCGAGGTAGTGGAAGCCGGAAGGCAGTTCTATCGGCAGGACCACCGCCTGCGCGTTGGCGATCCCGACCGCTCCTGCGGGAACACGCAGGCGGGGTGTCGCCCGCCGCGGCAGCTGCAGCGGGTGTGGAACACCCCCGAGGTAAGCCAGACAGCACAGGAATCCGAGGCAGCAGACAGGAAACCTCTGACGAGAAAACAGATCGATCACCTCGTCCGCCGCCAGACCGCTGGCGTTGCAGACGTGATCGAGATCGGGACCGTATGAGCCCCCGTAGACCGTGGGGAGGCGGAACAGCCGCGAGGGCGGCAGTGGCTGGTCCTCCAGAGTTTCCGCGATGGCGGTGATTGCTGCCCGAAGTGGGCTGAGTTCCACCAGCCGCGAGTCAAACGAGACCAGCAGCGAGCGATAAGCCGGAACAATCTCCAGGACGCCTGTCAGTCCCGACTGTTCCAGTGCCGTTGACAGCCGACGTACGGCACGATTGATCGTCGGACTGATTTCGGCGGCAAATTCCACCAGCAGACCGTCCTCACCCACCGGAACGATGCGGTGCAGCTGCGGCGGTCGGCTGACTTCGTCAGTCATCGGAGCGCTTCCTGCAGAGGTTTTACTGCTGCACCCGATTCGCGGCAGGCTGCCCGCACCGCCTGAAGGATCTCAGTCGCGTCGGGAGTGTCGCTGTGGACACAGATCGACTGAAAATCCAGCGGAATCACGGCACCATCAATCGTGGTGACGGTGCCGCAGCAAATTGTCTGCCGGACGCGTGCCTGAACCAGCTCGGGATCCTGCAGCACCGCGCCGGGAAGTTTGCGGGATACGAGTCGTCCATCGGGCTGGTATGCGCGATCCGCATAGAATTCCCCCGCCGCCCGCAGCCCAGAGTGTCTGGCACCTTCGACGAGACGTCCGGCCGGTGCCAGCCAGATCAGATTCGCTCCGGCATCCCGCGTGGCTCGGTACATGGCTGCCGCAAGTGATTCGTCTTCCAGGGCCATCTCGACCATGGCTCCATGCGGCTTGACGTGCTGCAGGTGCCGGCCCGCAGCTTCGACAAAGGCTCGCAGAGCGCCAATCTGAAACAGACAGAGATCGTACAGTTCTTCTGCCGTTACAGCCATGCGGCGCCGACCGAACCCGGACAGATCCGGGAGGCCCGGGTGGGCTCCGACCTGGACGCCCCGCACTTCGGCAGCCGCCACCGTGCGGCGCATCACATGGGGATCGCCCGCATGGAATCCGCAGGCGACGCTGGCCGATGTGACCAGTTCCAGCAGAGCC
>SYLK01000809.1 GCA_005809115.1 Planctomyces sp.
AGCTGCTCCCGATGCGGGTTCGGCACGGCTGCTCAGCGATGAAGACACTACAAAGCTGCTTCGCGGCACGGTCTGGAAGTATAAGGATTCTCAGGGAGCACTGGTGCTTTCACTTCAGGCCGACGGCCGATTCTCGACGGTTCGTGAAGCCACCGAAATGCGCCTGTTTCAGAAGGTTTTCGTCCAGGCACCAATTTCGAGCGGCAGCTGGCGGATTCAGAAGGGAAAACTCTGGCTGCACATCAACACGTCAGTCGACCCCAGTCGGGTCGATGCAACGGTTCCGTTCACCCTCCGTGTTGTGACGGACAAGGACCTGATTTTTGTGGACTATGTTGGTCACGTTGGCCAGGCAGTTCGTGTCAGGTAATCCGTTCGAACAGGACTGCCGTTTGCCTCCGGCACGCTGCCGGTGAGCAACCTGGGTTGAGTTCATCCAGTCCAGCGAATCCTGCAGAGTCGCGGAATCAACGTCCTTCCGGAGGTTGCTGAGCAATACACTGAGGTACTATCGGATTACCGGGGACAATCGTCGCTGAACTCCCGGCACATACCGAGCGCAAGAATGGCACACACCGGTTCACAGCCCAGCAGCATCGAATTCCGATCCGGCCTGGGTTCTGCGACCTGTCGAGGTGCGGACTGCAGAAAAATGATCAGCGTGCAGAACGATTGTCCTCAGTCGTCCCGCCGCAGAAACTTTGCCGTGAATTCCATCACGATCGCCTGCAATCGCGTGTCCAGCAGGCCGAGAACTCGCCTGCGGACTGCCGGCCCAGCCCAGAGGTTCATTGACAGGTCCGATATTCTGAAACGCCATCACCAGCGACTCGACCATCTCTCGTTTCCGCGTACCAATGATCGCCCTGGCCGTCGGCCAGCTGAGCCGCGGCGTTCGGGCTCGCCAGCATCACGCGAGGACGTTACACAATGCCACATTTTCGTCATCCACCGGGTCAGGTCCCGCTATTCGGCGCTGACGGTCAGCAGCACCGGATTTGACGCGTAGTTGGTCATGATCGAATACGTAATCGGGACCCGGGCCAGCACCGCGATCGGAAGGCGATCCACACACAGCGCGTCGGGACTCGCCTCCAGGATGACAGTGGCTTCCAGTTCTGAACCGGTCAGCTTCGTCGTGCTGGCGGGCGACATCGTCACGCCGGGTGGCAGCTGCTCGCCATATTTTCTGGAATGAAACGAAAATGCCAGGTCCAGCAGTACCTGGTCGGTGTACGCCGGGTTCCGCTCGATTCGAACACGAATCTCTGCCTTCTGGCCTCGCCGCAGTGTGAGTTCCGCCGGTTCTGCCGTGACGTTTGTCACATCCAGCGGCTGAGTTACGGCCAGCAGCTGCGTCCGAATCGGGGCGCGCGAGAACGCACTGGCACCGGCGCGACGGAGTTCGCAGGTGACATGCGCTTCCCGAACTGCCTCCAGCGGCAGGCCGCCCGGTCGCGGAAGTGTCGCACGTCCGGTGACGCGAACCAGCGCGGCATTCACCGGCGCATCCGGAGCTGCAGTGAAAATCAGGCTGCACGCACTCATGCCGGAAGGAATCGTGACCGGCGTAAACGATACTCCCTGCGGCAGTCCCTCCACCTCCATCTTCACGGGTCCGTCAAACCCGTTCAGTCGTCTGAGACTGACAAACCAGATTGCCTGTCCGCCGGGTGCGAGCATTCCGTAGTAGTACTCGCCGTGAATTTCGAAATCGGGACCGCTCTGTTCCGCCGTCAGGTGATAGACGAAATGCTCGCCACTGCGACCATTCAGATCTCGCACACTCAGCGTATACTGCCCGTCGGCAGGTGCCTGAAAATTCAGCGTGGCATCCTTCGTGTAGTACCCGTCGTCGCTGACAGTCAGAGATTTTCCCGTGCCATCGTAAACAGCGAGCACGCTGTCGACGGCGAACCCGCGCTGCTGTGACTGGACTTCGAAACGGTACCAGCAGTCGTGCTTCCCCTCGAACAGATAGCGATGAACCTGATTCGGTGCCATCAGACGCCCCGTGATACCTCCAGGGACGGCCATCGGGACAGCCTCTCCCGACCCGCGATCATCGACAATCCCCACGCTTTCCGGGTAAGGACTGACGCGGAGCCACACGGGATTCAGCGGTCGTCCCGCTGAGAATGCTCGTACAACCTGCCACCCCGGAGTAACACCGGGCGCATGTTCCGGAAAAAACGCTCCGCCGCCCGGAATCGTTTCGGAGGCGGCAGCCGTGCCGGAGGCGGCAGCCGTGCCGGAGGCGGCAGCCGTGCCGGAGGCGGCAACATTACCAGTGGCGGCAGCAGCAGTCGCGGGAAACGAGAGTACCGGTTCGATCGCTGCGGACTTCCCCTGCTGCACGCCCATCGGGATCGTTCCCAGTGCAACCGGATCCTGTGACAGCTCGACACAGTACACGTAGCGGGGGTCACCGGCATAACGGGTATCCCGCACCTGCAGCACATAGTCGCCGCTTGTCGGCAGGCGGCAGTGCAGCAGTGAATCACCACCGAAATGATTGTCGTTCAGCGACACCAGCTTTCCGTCAGGCCCCAGCAGCGTCAGCATCGCGTCCATCAGGTGGATCTTCGGATAGCGGACGGCCATACAATGGATGGCGCACGTAACACGCTGAGCATAGATCTGGCACACCAGGTCCTGCCCCGCTTCCCCGCGAATTCGGAAACAGTCGACATCCTCGAATCGGTCAATCATGCCACAGACTGCGACCGGAAGGGCAACCGCCTGAGCGCCTGCCGGCTGGTCATTGTCTGATCCATCTTCCACGGCAATCGGATAATCGGTAATCAGCAGGTGGCCGACGCTGGACACCGACTGGACTGTCGCGATGCGAAACTCGTGGACGCCAGGAAGCTGACTCTCCGGCACACTGACCCTGAAGTGGAAGGCCGTGCCGAGATCCAGCTCTGCCGGGTCTTTCCAGACATCCGGTGCGTCGGTGGATTCGGCAAACTCCATCTGCGGACCAGGCGGCGAGAAAAACGCGGAGTGCGAGCCGTTCAGTGTGAAGTGCGATGAAACTTCCACCGTCGCCGCGGTACCGCGCTGAACGGCGATCGGGTGCGTCCGGGTGAGCTGTCGAAAACTGATCTTCGACTCGGCGACAGCGACCTGCGTCCAGACCACGGCATGCAGCACCAGCACCAGCGAGACACAGCAGGTGCATCTGAGATTCATCACATCAGTTCTCCGATCGGGCTCCCCTCACACAGTCGCATCGGACGGCCGTTGCCCATGACATACGTGGTGTCCAGGGGAATGCCAAGCTTCGTGTAGATTGTGGCGGCGATGTCCCGCGGAAAATACTCGCTGCCGACACTGTGCCCTCCGGTTTCATCGGTGGCGCCCACGATGGTCCCGGCCGGAGTTCCGGCTCCCGCAAACGCGGCGATCCCTGCCGACGACCAGTGATCTCGTCCCGCCGCCGGATTGATCGTGGGGGTGCGACCGAAATCCGTGAGCCAGACGACCAGTGTCCGCTCCAGCAGCCCGCGCTGTTTCAGGTCCAGCAGCAGGGTGGACAGCCCCCGATCAAACGGAGGCAGCAGCTGTCGCAGAATATTGAAATTGTCCCGGTGAGTATCCCACTGGCCTCCCAGCTGCTCGTTTCCACACCCGACCGTCACGAAACGGGCGCCGGATTCGATCAGTCGCCTGGCCAGCAGACAGCTCTGACCGAACGTCGAGCGTCCGTACGCATCACGTACCTGCTCCTGCTCGCGACTCAGGTCAAATGCTTCATGTGTTTCCGGAGACGTGACGAGCCGGAACGCCTTTTCGTAATACTGGTCCAGAACTTCCAGACCAGCCGGCTGCTGCGTGAGTTCCCGCTGAAAGCGATCCACCAGTTTCAGGGCATCCCGCCGCAGCTGGATGTCCTGCATCCGCACTCCGTTCGGAAGTGACAGATCGCGGACACGAAATTCGGGGTTCTGAGGATCCGCATGAACTTCGAACGGGTTGTATCCCACACCCAGATACCCGGCCGTGCCTCCGAAAAATTGCCGATCGACGTCATTTCCCAGCTGAACGAATGGCGGCATCGTCGCTCGCCCACCACGCTCCCGAACCACCACGGAACCGAAACAGGGGTAGGTCACCGCGGGATTCATGGGCCAGCCGGACATCATCACGGCGTCAGCCGTCCCGTGGGCTCCATTCAGTGAATTGAGATTCCTGACGACGGAAAACTGATCGGCGTGCCGCGCCAGCAGCGGAACCTGATCGGTGAACTGCACGCCTGGCAGTGCCGTACTGATGGCCGAGAATTCACCGCGGATCTCCGCCCGGGCAGAGGGCTTCGGGTCGAGCGTGTCGTGATGACTGGTGCCGCCCCGTGTCCAGATCAGAATGCAGTTGACATCCTCCCGACCTGACTGACCAGCCCAGGCGGCTGCCGCGATCCCCGAAAAATCCGGCACACTCATCCCCAGCCCGGCCAGCCCGCCGACCTGCAGCAGAAAATTACGCCGTCCTGATGCTCGTCGTCCTGCCGCACCTCGTTCTGGTTCCGTCGTGAAGAGCCTGAGCATGTACGGTTCTTTCCATGTCTTCAGTGATTCAGTGATTGAGCAGAAACTCGCGGCTGTTACACAGCGCCCACAGGACCGTTGCCAGACCGGCACGACGCTGATCTGCCCGCTGGATGATCGTCTGGCAGTCGCGTGATTCGTCCGGCGTGGGGGGCCGTGAAAACGTGACGAGGTACAACTCACGGATCGCAGCAGAATCCGTCGCGCCACGGGCGAGCAGGGAATCAATCCGCCCGGCCGGATCGCTCAGCTTTCTCTGGAGCAGGTCGCCGTTGGCCAGATGCAGCACCTGGGCCAGATTGGGCTGGGCCGTTCGTTCGCAGGCGCAGAAGGTCAACCGCTGCGGCCGGCCGAGCGTATCCAGAAAATACGACTCGAAGTTGGAATCCGGCAGATCGACAGCGCGAGTGCCGACAGGCATTCCCGGGAACTTTTCGTGCGTGCCGCTGGCAAAGTCGATCGCGTCCAGCAGCACTTCCGCGGACAGTCGCCGGGCATTGTAATGCGTACTGAATCGGACCTGTTCCAGATTCTCCGGGCGAGGCGTTGCGCTGCGCTGGTAGACGCGTGAATTCAGAATCAGCCGCAACAGTTGCCGCAGGTCATATTTCTGTTCGACGAACGTGGCGGCCAGGGCATCCAGCAGCTCCGGATTCGATGCCGGATTCGTGGAACGCAGATCGTCCACCGGGTCAACCAGCCCCACTCCCATCAGGTCGGCCCAGACGCGATTGACGTAACTGCGGGAGAAGCGGCCGCTGCCGGGAGCCAGTAACCAGTCCGCGAGGGACTCGCGCAGGTCCGTGACCACCCCGCCATCGGCATGCGCACCGTCACGCTGCGCGACAGTGACAGTGACAGGATCGCCCAGCAGTGGTCGCGGCGGGACGACTTCCCCGGTCCGCGGCAGCGTGATGGGTGCCGCCGGCTTCAGACTCACGACAGTGTCAAAGCCCAGTTCGCCAAAGGCACCGCTGGACTTGCTTTCCAGCCCCGTGAAAAAGGCCGCCAGACCATAGTAGTCTCGCTGACTGTAGACCTCGAACGGGTGATTGTGGCAGCGCGCACACTGGAGTCGAATGCCCAGACAAACCTGGGCCGTCGTCTCCGCGAGGTCCGTGGGCGACGCCACGCCCACGTCATCAGCCGCTGTGGGGGCGAAGGCGACATAATTTGCCGGTCCGTTCTCGTAGATCGACCCCTGAGCTGTCATCAGCTCGCGGGCAAGCTGATCCAGAGGCATGTTCGTCCGAAAAGCCTGCCTGAGCCAGTTGTGCAGTGCCCACATCCCGGTGTCACCCGTGGCCTTGCGATTGTTCCGCAGCAGGTCGCCGGATTTGAGCGCCCAGAACGCACTGAATTCGGTGGCATAGGGATGCTGCGCAGGATCGCCGCCAGTGCCAAGAATCTCATCAACAAGGGCCTCCCGCTTCTGTTGGTCGCGCGATTCCAGAAAGGACTCGACCCGCTCCGCGGCAGGCAGCGTTCCAAGACAATCCAGGAACGCCCGCCGGATAAACTCGGCGTCAGTGCAGTCCCCCGAAGGCCGTAACCCCAGATCCTGCCACTGCCGCAGAACATGTGTATCAATGAAATTCGCCGGCTGGAAATCCACCAGCGGCATGTCAGAGGAGTATGGTGATATCACATGCGCCACAGCAACCTGTCCACGATATCGGACCATGATCGCGGTCAGACCTCGCCCCGTCACCGTCAGCCGCCCGGCCGTCGTTACGGAAGCCACGCCCTCATTGAGACTGTCATACTGAGAACGCTCAGTCACGTCGCGCACAGTGCCGTCGCGGTACTGTGCCGTGACACGGAGCTGCTGCAGCTGCCCCACATGATAACGGCGCCGCGCCGGTGAAACCGTCAGGCCCGTGATCTCCGGCTCCGTCTCCCGCGGCCGCGCTGCGCCCTCACCAATCCATGTGTGCAGCACTTCCCAGGGATAGGAGTCACGCACAAGACGGCGACCACCACCGTGTCCGATCTGCAGCGCTGCCTTTCGCAGAATCAGACTGTCCGCCGCCCGCAGTGGTGAAACCCGCCGCTGACTCAGATCCCGGGCGATCGCCAGATAATCGCTCTCGGGATCGTTCCCGAACACGGACAATCGGAATCCCCCTTTGCCAAACTGCGATGCATGACAGCTTCCCAGGTTACAGCCGGCCTTGCTGAGAATCGGTACGACGTGGTCCAGAAAACTGGCCGAACCGGAATCTCCGCCCATGACCACCCGCACGGCAACCGTCCGAGTGTTCCCGCCCCAGTGAACCCTGATCGGTGCCGCTCCGGAAGAAAGCGGGATGACTCGGCCGGCGGCATCCACCCGGGCTACCTCGGAAGCCAGCGATAGATATTCTGCCTCGTGCGTCCGATCGATGTGCTCGTCCATCGCATCGCCGGAAGTCACCAGAATCTGCAGGCGCTCCAGCCGCCCCGTCAGAACGAATTCCTCGGGTTCGACGACCAGGCCGGGACCATCGCCGCGAACGATCCCGGTGACACACAGGATTACTCCCGCCGAAAACATCAGCGATCTGACGCAGCGATTCACGGTTCGAAGCCTTAGCTGTTCAGCGGGCGAAATCAGCGGTCAAAATCAGCGGTTCCGGAAAATGTCGGATCCTCCCGTCTGAATCGTAAAGGCTTCAATCAGTGCTCGCAATCCCATACCCTCCGGATACCCTCCGGAACGGATCATTCGGTTACCGCGAGCCGCGCGCCCCTTCCGACATCGTCAGCCACGAAATGACGCTTCCCGGACGTGAACTCCGGCAGTCGTCACTTTTCCCCGGTACCGAGGCAAATTTGCTCCTGAAAGGCTCCATCCCATGCATCAGAAAAAACCTGGCTGGTACCTGCTGCTGTCTGCGGTCTTCGCATTCTTTATGCGGGTGTTCACAAATTCAGTTGCGTTGCACAGTGCTGCATTCTAATATCGTGCACCTGCGCGAAGGAGTGTTGCACGATGTGGGTCAGACTGGTTGTCTCAGTAACCTTGCTGCCGATGCTGGTTCACAGCATCCTTGGTTGTTGCTGGCACCACGCCCATTCCGAAATTAATCCTGCCTGTGAGCAGTCGGTCGCTGACTTGCACGATGGTCATCGACACACTCACGATCCCTGCACAGACGATAA
>SYLK01000810.1 GCA_005809115.1 Planctomyces sp.
GAAATCCGTGTACCCGACAATTAAGGTGTGACAGAGCACTAGAATTCTCCGAGGACTTCCGCACCGGAAATCGTGGAAAGTCCGCGCCAGACGAGAATGTTAATGTTTTCGCTGACGAAACGTACGGATCCATCACCCAGCAGCGACTGGACCCCGCCGACATGGCGACTGCGCGCCCCCGCTGTGTCGGTGAAATTCCCGTCCCCGTCAATCGATGGCAAATTGAGTTCCGGGTATGAGAAATGGGAGTTGCAGCACGGATAAATCCGGTCCGGCAGTTTGCTGTTGGGCCCCAATTCGGTGTAAAGCATGCCGGAGGCGGGTTCGTCCACCAGCGCCGCCCCGCGGATTTCATTCGGCGCAGTTCCTCGCAGATATTCGGAGAACAACATGGTGTTGCTGGTTCCATCGAGGATGTCGCCGATCCCCGCTCCACGATTAACGCCGAAGGCAGCCTTCAGACGCGGATTCGAAGTCCAGACGTCGGCAAGCTGCAGACCACTGAAAAATGCCATGTAGTTCGTTTTATGAATCTTCTGGGCGCTCCACGCCGGGACGAATTGTGTCGGTGCCTGCCCATCGCTGGGACAAAGCATCACCGAGGGAGTCGCCGTGTTCGTGGCCTCAAAATTGTTGCCATGCCACGTGATGCCGCCAACGCTCATGTTGAACAGATTGAAAATGGCGGATTGTTCGAAATACGGAAACAGGCCGATCATATAGTTCGTCCGCGGTCCCTGATAATTGTCGCCGACAGACCCAGTGGCCTGATTGGACGGGGTCGCGACTGCGGCGCCGGGGCGCACCCAGATCACGCCGTTGGGAAATCGTCCGAACACATCGTGATAATTGTGGAGTGCCAGACCGTACTGATGGAGATTATTGCGGCACTGCGTGCGCCGCGCAGCCTCGCGAGCCTGCTGCACGGCCGGCAGCAACAACGCGATCAGAATGGCGATAATCGCGATCACAACCAGCAGCTCGATCAACGTGAATCCTCGACGCTTCATTGCAGTGGCTCCAGTTCTGTGGGACGGGATTGGTCAATTCGCAGCATGCCATGCACACCAGCGAACGGTGCTATCTTACCAGCGGGCTGTCCGGAGATAAACTCTTCCGACCGAAAAAAAAGTCGGGAGAGTTCGCCGCCCCCGTCCGAAGTTTTTCCGAAACACCGCGTCAGGGATCGCTCCCCGGTAGGCGAAGCTCCCCCTGAGCCGTGCTGAACCGTGAGGAACATGCTGATTTTTCCTCCCTGCGGGCCCGGGGAAGCCACTCGGCCCTGCCGGACTTGACGGACCAGTGTTTCCCTTTCAGACTCAGACGATGCGGGACTGTCATGGGCGTCCCGGCGTGATTGTCCGCAGGCTGAGAACAGGGAACCCCGGAGCGTGTCACCACTGAGCATCGTTGACAGCGGTATTCTGTATATCAATCCCGACCCGGCGCACCGGCACGTGTCGGCTTTCTTTCCCACCGTGGTGCAGCTGGGGGAATCCGAGTTTCTCTGTCTGTATCAGCGGGGCGACGGGATGTACGCCACCAACAGCACGCTCGGCCGCCTGCGTTCCGTGGACGGCGGTGCCACCTGGCAGGACGAAAGCGTGCTGCGAGATGCCTCGCCCGACGATCGGCACTGGTCACTTCACTGCACGTTTCTCTCGGGCATGAGTGACGGGCGGCTGGTGGTGTTCGCCATGCGGGCAGACCGCTCAGATCCCGCGCGGCCGATGTTCAGTGAAACCGGCGGAATCACCCGGATCGAGCCTCTCCTGTTCGAGTCATACGATGGTGGTCGCACCTGGGCTCCGCCGCGGGTGACGACATTGGGAAAGGATCTGGTGGTCAGTCCGGCGCAGTCGATCATTGAACTGGCTTCGGGACGTTGGCTGGCCGTGGTCGATGAATGGCGTGCATACCACGATCCACGACCGTATGAACCACGGATGCTGGGCTTCTTTTCGGACGATCAGGGGCGCACCTGGTCCGATCCGACCGTGATCGCCGACAAGTCACGCGGCGGCCGCGGGTACTGGCATGGTCGTCCCATCCGCCTGCGGGACGGCGGACTGTTCTCGCTGTTCTGGACCGCTGACATGAGCGATGTTGCCCGCGGCCCGGTCAACCTGCCGATTCACGCGGCGGCAGCCGATGCCGCCGGTCAGCAGTGGGAAACCCCGTATTCCACCGGGATCCCCGGGCAGACCAACTGCGTCACCGAACTGCCGGATGGACGACTGGCCGCAATTTATACGGACCGGGAAGGTGCCCGGCCGGGTTTCCTGATCGTGCTTTCCCACGATCGCGGTCGCACATGGAACCTGGACGACCGCCTGCGCGTCTGGGATGCGACGGGCTGGACACAGATCGGCGTCAGCAGTCCGGATCGTTATCCTCGCAGTCACGACACGATCGCCTTCGGAGCGCCGTCGCTGATGACGACGCAGCAGGGCGAGCTGCTGGCATCCTGGTGGTGCACCTTTGCCAGTCTGACTCACCTTCGCTGGGCGAGGGTCGTCGCAGGGTGATCGCGTGGGGCTGCCGCAGCTCCCACGCGCGCCCAGCGGAGCACCGGCTACTTCGCAGCCGCCGGTCCCGCGTTCCGCCACCAGCGCAGTTCATTGGCACCACGCTCAGCACACGCCACGATGTCCAGTCGTCCGTCCTGATCAAAGTCCTTCAGGATCACGGTGACAGCCATCGGCCACCCGGTTTTGATCATGTGCCGTTTCCAGTCGCCCTGCGGGTTCCCGGTATTCTCATACCAAACCAGACGCCCATCGCTGCCCCAGGCCGTGGCAACAACGTCCGGATCGCCGTCGCCGTCAAGGTCACCGGCCACGGCTTCAAATCCCTGCGGGAAGGACGGATCAATGAAGTGCTTTCGCCACTCTGTCCCCGCTCCCGGTGATCCCAGGTTTTCATACCAGGCGACCTGATGAGATTCCGGGGAATCATTCGCAACCGGGGCTGCGATGCCGAAGGCCATCACTACGTCGAGATCCCCGTCGCCATCCAGATCATAATGGTGCCCATGCGCCGGTGCCACCGTGGTGGAGTCAACCACGTGCTTCTTCCACGGCTGCGACAGAGGTGCACCGGAATTCTCATACCACAGGACCTGGTTGCTCGACCGGGCAGTGCCCAGAAAATCCGGCTTTCCGTCGCGGCTGAAGTCTCCGATCATGACCGTCCGGGTTTCACCAACCATGCTGTCAATCTCATGCCGCACCCACTCGCCGCCATTGCCCGGGCGCCCGACGTTCTCAAACCAGTCAAACCGGTTACCGAAGCGCCAACTGGACGCGATCACATCCAGGTCACCGTCCGCGTCCAGATCGGCCAGTGCAACGTCATAGGCGCCTGGCACTTCCTTTGCCGCACTGACTCGATGCAGCATCCATGGCTCGGAAATTGCTGCGGCACCGGGATTCTCGAACCAGCGAACGTCCCACTTCAGGTTGTCCACGATCACAACATCCGGACGACCGTCACCATTCACGTCGCCAAGCGCATGCCGCTCAAGCCGGACAGGCTGATCCGCCTGCATCGCATACTTCTGAATGAATGAATGGCGAAAACGGCCTTGTCCCTCGTTCCGCAGCAGATACACATTGTTGTTGCACTCCGCATCGGCGCTGGTGATGTCCAGATCTCCGTCGCCGTCCAGATCTGCCGCCGCACACGCATAGGAATAGGAATAACCCGATCGCAGGAGCTGCTCGGTCAGTCGCAGCGGCCCCGCAACAATCTCCCGCGGTGACTCCGTGATCGCCGGTGGTTCACCTGTCGGCGTCAGCAACGTCCCCAGCACCTGAGCATAGACGCGATGACCAAAGTCGTTCGGGTGATTGACACCGTTTCCCGTCAGATCCCGGTCCTGCTTGTGCTCCAGAAAGCCGGACCAGATCGATGTCAGATCAGCCACAGCAACGCCCGGACGACTGAGAGCCTTCAGGGCGTCACGATACTGCGGAAACAGCTCCGGCTGCAGCGTCGCCCAGTCCCGATTGCCCGGCATCGAAGCGACAAGAATGAATTCACAGTTCGGCTGCCGCTCGCTGATCCCCGCCACGATTGCGCTGATGTTCTTCTGGTATTCCGCAGCCGGGCGTCCCGATGCGTCGTTCATTCCAAAGGCCACGATCACCAGGTCCGGCTGCGTTTCCACAACCTTGTCGAGTTTGTCCAGCACCCACTTTGTGTCCGTCCCGCTGACCGAGGGATTGTGGATCTCAACCTTCGTGACGAAACGCTCCTGAAGGTATTGCTGCAGCAGCTCCGGATACGCGGGCTGCCACGGTGCACTCTCCGCCCATCCCGACGCGTTGCAGCCGGCAGAGATACTGTCGCCGACTACAACAATCTTCAGCAGCTGCTTGTTCAGGAGCTTGTGGACCGATGAGGGCAGCAACGAACCTTCAAACCGAGGAATCTCGGATTTCCACTGTCCGGCTTCATGACGATACGTAATACACGTCTGCATCTCGTGGTATTCGAGCTTCGATCCGAAAAAGATCTCTCCGTTTCCGTCGCGGTGCGTGAGCTTGTACTTCTGAGTACCTGCGGGACGACGCAGGTCTGCCGGAGTGCGCACGGGAATTCGCGAACCCGCCGGAATCACGATCTCACGGGAACCGGATGACCAGGTGTAATCATTCCCTTCCTCGTAGGTGACGTCGCCGGCCGAGTTGCGGACAGCCAGCACCTGTGAGATCGGAAAGATCACGGATGCCTTCGCCGGCTTCCCCCCACCGTCACGCACAAACAGCACTGATTCGCCTTCCATGACCGTCCCGACCCAGAACGGCCGCAGCAGGTCCGCAGTATAGTTCCACGCCGGTTTTGCTGCGTCATCCGCTGCCAGGCCGATGCCGGCAGAGACGAACAGCAGTCCCGCCGCCATGGCCAGCCACAGGCCGATCCGCCCGGCCTGGCACCCTGATCTGCTGAATGCTGACGTCCCGAAAATCAGACCTCGAGTCATGGATCGCATGTGTCTTCGTGCCCCCCGTGTGAAAAGTCCTGCCCGCTTCATCCCGCCCGCTTCCGCCGGAATCTGCCGGCTTCAGTTGACGACGTTTCTGGTTCGGCAGCTCAGGCCGCTGCCGCTGAGATCAAAATGCTCTGACGAAACCGGGACCGGCTCCGGCGGTACTGCGTAAAATCCCGCGAAATATGACTACCAAATGGTGCCTGTCCCGATCTTGTGAGACCCTCTCAGATGAGATGCGCCCGACGCACCGGCAAGGCGGACGAGACGACCACTGATTTCAGTTCACGGGCACGATATGCGATGAGTCATCCTCGGGCAACTGAGCGAGACATTCCGGATTCCCGGCTTCGGTGTTCCCCGACGTGCCACAACATCGGGGCAGCGAAAACAGTAGCCGCGACCGTCGGAAGACCTTAGAATCCTGGCAGAGGGTTCACCGGTGAAGAATTCCCTGGAGTCAACGATGCAGGCGCCCCCGGACAGATCTGCAGTGCGCACCGTATCCAGAAGGTTCGCCGTCAGGGCCGGATCAATCGGCCTCGCGGGACTCAGAACCGCGGACGTGGTGCGATGGCAGTGCCGCGCTGAGAATTCCGGGAACCCGTCGCTGTCGCGCAAGGCTGTCATCTACCTGTTTCTCACCGGCGGACCGTCACAGCACGACACGTTTGACATGAAACCGGACGGTCCGTCGGAATTCCGCGGAGAATTCTCGCCGATCGCCACGGCAATACCCGGCATTCAGGTCTGCGAGCACCTGCCGATGCTCGCCCAGCGCAGTCACCTGTGGTCGCTGGTGCGATCCCTGTCACACAAGGAAAACGGGCACGATAAGGGCACTTTTGTGATGCTGACCGGAAACTCGGTCGTACCACCGACGTTTCGCTCGAGTCTGCCGCAATCCAGTGATCTCCCCAGCATCGCGGCCATTGCCGGTTCCAGCACACGACGCACCGGCATCCTCCCGGCCAGCGCGGTACTGCCGGAGAAGATCTATCATTCCAATACCGGTGTCTATCCGGGCCAGTTCGCCGGAATGCTGGGTGCTTCACACGAGCCATGGATGATTGAATGCACTGACAAGCCACACGCCTACCACAGCTATTCCGGCGCGTTTCCAACCTATCTGTTCGACCTGCACAAGGGCCAGCTGTCCGACAAACGGGACTGGAGATTCGAGGTTCCTCATCTCACCCTGGCGGAGGGCGTCCTCAAATCGCAGTTTGACCGGCGCGTGTCGCTGCTGCAGTCCATCGATCGACAGCGAGAGCACCTGCAGGGCGTCGCCAGAGTCTCGAACTACGACCAGACCCAGAAGAATGTGGTTTCCCTGCTGCGTGATCCCACCGTGCGGGCGGCGTTTGACGTGCGACACGCCGATCCCCGGACTCTGGAACGATATGGTGACAACTCATTCGGCTGGTCGCTGCTCATGGCGCGGCGACTGGTGGAAGCAGGCGTCAATCTCGTGCAGGTGAACATGGGGAATTTCGGAAGCTGGGATCTTCACGGCAACAATTTTCCTCTGCTGAAGGATTATCTGTTTCCGCCGACGGACCGCGCGGTGTCCGCCCTGCTGGATGACCTTCAGGACAGCGGACTGCTGGAAACAACTCTGATCGTCATGGCTGGCGAGTTTGGCCGAACGCCCCGCATCTATAACGTCGCCCCCGACGTTTATCGCCTGCCGGGGCGAGACCACTGGGCTCCGTGTCAGTCCGTGCTTCTGGCTGGTGGTGGTGTCGTGGGTGGACAGGTTATCGGAGCCTCTGACCGCAACGGCGCGTACCCCGTCTCGGAATTGCAGACCCCGGAAAATCTCGCCGCGACGATCTATCAGGCACTCGATATCCCGCGCGACGCCGTCTGGCACGATAACACCGGCCGGCCGCATCAGGTCTATCAGGCAGATCCGATTGAACGCCTGACAGCCTGACGCGCACATCCGCCCTGCTCTTCCTCGCGCCGGCTGCTACATCAGCTCCAGCAGGGGACGTCCTTCTTCCTGCACGTTCCAGGGGCGGTTCTGGCTGTCGATCGCGGTGAGGTCATGGATCCCCATCGTGTGATAGACGGTTCTGGCGATGTCGGCCGGAGTCACCCGGCGATCTGCCGGGTACTCGCCGTATCGGTCGCTGGCTCCGTAAGTCTGCCCGCCGCGAATGCCTCCTCCGGCCAGCAGATCGGTCAGGCAATAGGTCCAGTGATCGCGTCCGGCACCGCCGGCGCCCCCGGTGCGAGGATCCCCGATTCGTGGCCGACGCCCCATTTCACTCGTCACCAGCAGCAGTGTCGAATCGAGCAGTCCGCGGACCGCCAGATCTTCCAGCAGTGCTGAAAACCCGCGATCGAATTCCGGGAGCAGCATTTCCTTCAGGCACTGGAAATTATTGCCGTGCGTATCCCACCCACCGGCGCTTGAACACCGAAGCTGTTCGGCACGCGCTCTGTCTGGCATCCAGTAGACCGTGACGAAGGGAACTCCCGCTTCCACCAGTCGTCGGGCCAGCAGCAGCCCCATGCCGTTAATCGTCTGCCCGTAACGCTCACGCAGTGTCGCCGGTTCCCGCGCGAGATCAAAGGCATCTGCCGTCGCTGCAGAAGTGATCAGTGAAAATGCGCGATCCTGATATCGGTCCCAGTCCTGTGTCTGTCGCTGCTGTTCCAGGTCGCGCCGTGAATGATCCACCTGACGCAGGAGGGTACGACGGTGCAGAAGGTGTGCCAGCGACAAGTCCCCCTCCAGAGTCAGAGCCGGTGCCTGAAACCGGAGCGGGCTGTCCGCAGTTCCCTGCAGGTACAGCGGATCGTGCTCGACGCCCAGTCGCCCGGCAAACTGCCCGGCGCGGATATCCGGCGGACCTTCGGGGATCCACGGACAGGAAATCGCATTGGGCAGGATGCTGCGCCGCGGCAGCATGGCCGAGACGACCGATCCGATAAACGGCCAGTCGTCACGCTGCTGTCGCCGTTCACCCGGGACAAAAATCGTGCGGGGATCCAGCGGATGCCCTGTGAGGTGATAATAATAGCCCAGATGGGAATTCGTCGGATCCGTCCCGTCAACCGAATTGATGAGCGCCAGATGATGCGCCTGTTGCGCGGTCCGCGGCAGGTGCTCACACAGACGAATTTCCGGGGCCGACGTAGCGATCGATCGGAACTCGCCCCGGATTTCCGCGGGCGCTTCCGGCTTCATGTCCCAGGTGTCGATGTGCGACGCGCCGCCACACAGAAAAAACAGAATCGTGGATCGCGCACTGGCCTGCGGCACGGTTCTCCCTGCAGCCGCAGCTGCCGCGGCAGGAGCGGTTGCCGCGGCAGCCACAGTTGCCGCGGCAGGAGCTGCGGGCTGTGCCGTCAGTCCCCCAGGCAATCCCAGCAGCGCGGTCCCCGATGCGGCAAGAAACCGACGCCGCGCTATTGCGCTCATGGCAGTGGCAGGGGAAGCGGCCATTTATTCGTTTTTTCCGGGAGATGGAGCAGCATCGTTCGACGACGTCGCTGCAGCCCCGGCGCGAGCCCGCTCGATGACGAAGTCAATCAGCGGCTGGCAGCGAAAAAATCCTTCCCAGTAATTATGCCCCTGCCCCTCCGCCACGATCACATGGACCGCCTCACCGTTGCCGGCGTCCTGGTACGCCTGTGCAAATGCCGCGGAGTTTTCCTTCAGCGGCACGACGGTGTCCAGTTCGCCGTGGATTATGAATGTCGGCAGACCGACGCGGGCCAGCACCGGCATCCGCCGAATGGGATTCAGGATGTCCAGTTTTCCCTCGAGATCCGCCACCGACAGCTGATAAGCCGGGGCTGCCGCGGCAAGCCCCGGATAGGTGCGAAAATCGAACACCGGATAAATCCCGGCAAGTCCGGCGAACCGTTCCGCGTGATCACACGCCCAGGCAGACACCCACAGCCCGCCGCGACTTCGTCCCAGGAGACACGGCTTCATGGCAAGTCCGTAATCTGCCGTGACCTGCTGATAAAAGCGGTCGAAGACCGCTCTGGATTCCGGACTGCCATACGCTTCACCGACATCGATCCCCGCGACGGCGATCCCCGCCTCAAGAAATCGTTCATGCATCCATTTCTCATGGGAATCCGGAAATCCCGGCAGTGTCGGTGCATAGAACACCCACGGCTGCGGCTTGTTCCGCAGTGCATCGTCCGGCCAGTAAATGAATGCCGGATGATCGTCCAGCAGGAACGCCTCGCCCGGAAGAATCAGCTCCTTCAGCGGTTTCTGGTCGACATCCTGAGGATCCTGTGGCTTCGTCGTCGATTGAGCGTCGGCGGCTGGAAACCCGCACGGCGTGACGAACAACAGACCGATCAGCAGACGTAATACGCCGAGCTGCATGCTCTGACAAATCAGGGACTTCATGGTCACACTCCTGAAGGATTTCGCGTCTCCGCCACCAGTTTACTGTGGCCGTAGTGTCTTCGGAAGCCTCAGTCGCTGGTCAGCTGCTCTGCCCATCTCGCTGCGAAAAATCCCGCCAGACCGCCCGGAATCGCCGCATCAGCCAGCAGGAACAGATATTCCTCCTTCGCGGATTGCCCCCAGCCAGGCAGAATCGAAACCGGGGACATTCTACTTTAATGAATACGCACAATGTCCCGTTTTGTGATTCAGTGCCGTCCGACCCGAACGCGGATTTCTCCACGAGACGACCATCGGAAGGCGGTAACATTACCACAGGTGGGACTCAGCGGACGTTCCGCAGGCGTTTCCCGACGCGCCGCAAGACCGTCGCGTGGGAACATTTCCCATACGGACCGAGCATTTCTGCAGCGGCTGAGACGGCCACTCAGCCGCGATATTCGTCTTTCCCGGCAACTCGGGCTTCCTGAACAAAGGCCTTGAGCTTCGGCTTGACGCGACGTTTACTGGTCACGCGATTTACGACCCACCCCGGTCATTCCTCCGAGTGCTCCTTGCGTCCACGCGAAGTCAAAGCCTTATTTGTTCGTCGATCCGTTGGATCAACCGGTTTGCGTTTGAATCTCGATTGGTATTTTGCGTAGTGGTCGACCATGCCCGCAAGATCCGGCCCAATCTCGTCCGAGATGAGTTTTCGTACACGGCGGACTTCATCAATTACGGGATCAGTCATCGTTGTTACCATTTCCAATAAGCTCAAGCGGTGTTACGAGTTTTGGCACCGACAACCTAAGTATACCATTAACACGAGCGATGTGGTCAAATTTGTTCGCGTTGGCCAGGTGCTTGCAGTTCCAGGTCACCAGAAAATCGCATCCATAGTATGACGCGAGCGCCAGATGCAAGGCATCGCCCGATGGATCAGCCGGCATCAAAAGGCGTTCGATGTATTCTCGGACTATCTCGCGAATCTCTTCAGTGATCGGAAGCGGTGACAACCCGGCGATTAATTCCATCGCATTTTCACGCGCCTGAAAGTTACCTCGTTCAAGCTCTTCGAGAACTGCTGAGGAAGTTACCAGCTCATCAACCTGATTTGACGCGTCGAACCACTCACGTGTCCATAGACGGCGTGACACCATTCTGGGCTCGTTTCGCACCTCAAAGTAGAAGCTTGGAATCGTTGTTTCAACGTAAATTCGACTCATCGGATTCCTTTTCGATTCGACGAACGACCAGGGTAACCCGGCGGCGGCCAAGTGACCTCGATTTCAAAATCCGCTCGATCCACCGCTCGGGTTCACCGCCTTGTTCAAGTATGCCGCTGGCCCGGCGGGCTGGACTGTCTGAATTTTACCAGAAATTGCTGGCGTTTCCCATAGTGGAGTTGGTTCTCTTCAGGTTGGGGAGCGTCATGGGACGTTCCGATTCACAATTCTCGACGGGAGAACTCAACCATGGCTCGACACGATCGCTCATCCGGCAGTGGACGTTCAGACGGCAAGCGTCCGGACCGCAGACGTTCCGGCAGAGACAGGCCGGTGGAACCCGCACGGAAAACTCCGGCGTC
>SYLK01000811.1 GCA_005809115.1 Planctomyces sp.
GCCGGGCATTCGCCTGAGATGGTCGTCGAAGCGCCTGAGATGCTCGTCGAAGCACCTGAGATGCTCGTCGAAGCGCCTGAGATGCTCGTCGAAGCGCCTGAGACGGTGAACGCACCGCTGCTCAGCGACGTTCTGGTGGAGACGATCGACGTTGCAGAGGTAGCTGACGGCGAACCCATGTCGGCACCCGTGCTGGCCGTGCCTGCGTCGGGACAGAAATTCTCTCACCCGGTCACTGCGACGACGGGAATTGTGCCAGACAGCCTGGAGGCCACCGAACCGGATGCCAGTCTGTGGCTGAAGGTTCTCTGTGACGGTTCAGATCTGACCACTCGCGTTCTGGCAGCGTCGATGCTGGGTGACTGCGATGTCCGAAACGGAGAAATCACCGACACGTTGTCCGAGCAGCTGGAACTGGCGGCGGACTACGGACTGATTCTGGCGATCGCGGATGCCCAGCAGCATCGCAACGAAGCCACTCCACGGACCGCCGAGCGAATCTCGGAAGTGGCGCTCTCCGGCAGCCGTGAGCAGCAGATTCAGGCCGTGGCGGCACTGCGTTGTTTCGTCGGCACCGGCAGTGAGTCACATTGCCTGATGACACTGCACCAGCTGCTCGACAGCGAATTCGGCTCGGTCCGGGCCGCTGCCGCGGTGGCGATGGGAGACTATACCGTGGCTGACCCGGAGACACTGGTCGTCCTGACCCAGCTGGCCGCTGAAGATCAGGATACGGAAGTGCGGCATGCGGCCAGAACCGCCCTGTCACGCCGCCATCCCGGGACCGGTGAGACAGCCAGCGCTGTGCGCATGCATTGAGCAACCCACGGTCACTGTGCCCTTGTTTGACCTCGGTACGGAGTTATCAGATGCCCCGAATCAGACTTCGATCCTGGATTGCCGCTGTGCTGTGCTGCACCGCTGGCTGCTCGGCTCTGCAGGACCACTTCATCGACCTGGAAACTGACCTCAGAAATCACATTCTGGCACAGCGTGCCTGGGGCGAATGGTCCTGGTGCTATGACGAACTCGACCAGCCGAGGCATTTCGCCCACGGATTCAAGGACGGCTACACCGATGTCATCAACGGCGGCAACGGCTGTCAGCCAACGCTTCCGCCGAAGTGCTACTGGAAGCCGCATTACCAGTCACCGGAAGGACGCAGCTGCGTCGAAGCCTGGTTCGATGGCTTCTCGCATGGTGCTCTGGCGGCCCAGCAGGACGGCCAGGCCAACCTCGGGCAGATTCCGATATCGCCCACGGCACGGATGAACCTGAACTCACGCAATGCCCCTGTTCCGGCACCGTGGACTGCCACCAGAACTCCCCCGGCGCCCGTGCCGGAATCACCGGCACTCCGGCGAACGACACCCGCTCCGGATGCCGAAGATTCGGATCGCGCGCTGAATCGCATTCTGCCTCCGATCGACCCGGAAGAACTGCAGCAGGCTGCACCGCTGCGGAGCTATGAAGAAGGCGAATAACGACGGAACCGTGCCACCGGCCGATGGCTCGGAAATTCAGACGGTACAGGCAGCCTCAACGGTACAGGCAGCCTCGACAGACGGAATTCTGCGAACGGCAACCGATTCGCGTCAGAGAATTGAAGGCTGTCGTGTTCGGCGACAGCAGAGAACGCAGAGAACAGGGAGGAGACTCAGATGACTGACCGGCTCAGGAATACTCACAGCAACTCGCTGCCCGGTGCAGCCGCCTGCCGGGCGGCTGGCCGCCTGACGATCCTGCATCTGTCGGTCGTATGCTTCATGGCAGCGACCGGCTGTCAGACGATCGAGGGCGTCCCGGTATCGCGCGTGCCGGCGGAACTGCTCCGCACCGACCTGAAAAGCAAGTACGAGGATATCTCACTGCTGCGACTGCGGCAGGATCCTCCCAAGACCTATCTGCTGGGGCCGGGGGACGTGCTCGGGATCTACATCAAAGGCGTTCTGGGCAACGAAGCGGAACTGCCGCCGGTCCATTACCCGGAAGACTCCAATCGCCCGCCCGCCATCGGATATCCGGTGCCGATTCGCGAGGATGGTTCACTGGCCCTGCCGTTCATTGCCCCCATTCGCGTGGATGGCATTTCGCTGGTTGAAGCGACGGAACTAGTGCGGTCCGCTTATACCCGGCAGGGCAGTGAGATTGTCCGGCCGGATCGCGACCAGATCATCATTACGCTGATTCGCAAGCGGGCGATCCGGGTGCTCGTGATCCGCGAGGAAGGTGGCGGCAAGGAGGGTGTCACCAAACGCGGTACCGGGCACGTGGTCGATCTGCCAGCATATGAAAACGACGTCCTGCGTGCCCTGAGTGAAACCGGAGGCATGCCCGGGACAGATGCGAAAAACGAAGTATTGATCTATCGTGGCCTGTATAGTGACGCCGTCAACTACGATCAGCTTGTGAACAACCTCTGTCAGGACAACTGCCAGGATCCCTGCTTCTGCAACGAAGCCCCGCTGCCGGATCCTCCCAATGTGACGCGGATCCCGCTGCGATACAATCCCGCCAACCCACCGGTATTCACCCAGCAGGACGTCATTCTGGGTGAAGGGGATATCGTCATCATTCGCAGCCGTGATACGGAGACCTTCTACACGGCCGGCGCCATGGGCGGCGGCGAATTTCCGCTGCCACGCGACAAGGATCTGGATATCATCGGAGCGATTGCGATTGCCGGAGGGCCTCTGGGGAACAGCGGCACAGGTGTTGGCTCTATCGGTCAGCCTAATCGAGGGAGCGGCCGGAACAGTACGAACTGCCAGCCGTCCCAGGCCTTCATCGTCCGTGAGATGCCCTGCGGGAATTCGATCACCATGAAGGTCGACCTGAACCGCGCTCTGCAGAACCGCGGTGAACGGGTCATGATTCAGCCAGGTGACGTGATTGTGCTGCGGTACACTTTGACCGAGGAAATCAGCAACGCTCTGCTGAACCTGGTGCAGTTCAACTTCCTGCTGAATGGCCTGCAGGGCGGCGGTTTCTGATAACCGGAATGGCCTCACCGGCGAAAAGACTTCCCGGGCAGAATTTACAGAAAGCCGGTGTTTCCTCAAGGTAACACCGGCTTTTTCTGTTCCTGTCACCTGGTTTGGTGCCGAGATCAACCCGGCGCCAACACGAGCAGTCCGAACAGAAAGCGGATAAAATCCAGAAAAATCTTGCAAAAGCTGACAAATTCAGAATTTCTCCGGAATTTTCCCGGTGTGCTGTCCCCCTGATTTCTGAGATACTCCCGCCCAGCCATCGCAGCCGCAGCGCTGGAGTCCGAGTCGCCGCGATGGCAGATTTCGGAAGAAACCTCTGGTGTGCCGATCCGGCCCGCTGCTGCGTCGTGAGTGCCCTTGTCGTGAGTGCCCTTGTCGTGCGTAGCCGCAACCCGACGACAGGTCCTGAATCCTCCGCCCGGTGTCATCGTGGCTCCATTTTGAAGTTGTGCGTGTGAGATTCGTCTGGCTGCCACCTGTGGTGTGGGAACATGCGCGACGCTTCCTGTCAGGGATTCGTCTCGGTGGCTTGCTGCGCCCGGTCAGTGCCGTTCGTCGGTCGCGGCGCCGGATTGCGATCCGCTCCGAAAACCCGGCGTCGCACTGGACCGCCATCGCGGAATCCATGGAATCTCGGGTTCTGCTTTCATCCGGATCTGTGAACGCACCACTCGACGGTCCGCTCCCCGTTGACTGCTGCCATCCCTGGCTGGCGGACGGCGGCGATGAACAGATCGGCGATGAACAGATCGGCGATGAACAGATCGCAGACGGTCCGCCCCCGGACATCCCGGAGGACGAGTTGCTCGCGGACGATGCGTGGGGGTCAATCCCGCTGTCGCTGGCTACCCCCGGGGCAGGAGTCGACTGGGACAACGTCACTCGTGCCGCCACGCCGCCGGCCACCGGTATCGATGGGCTCGAAGGAACACCGCTGCTGGACGCCGACGCTGCATTGTCGGAGTCCGGTATCGTCGTCCGACCGAGTGAATCGATTTCCGTCAGTGATGCGGGTCAGCTGGAGAGTTCTGCGGACTCTGCTGCCGAATCGGCTGGAATCCGTTCGTCGACAGCGGGCATGGGCATCATCCCCTCGACGCCCGGACACCTTCTGGCAAGACAGACGGCAACCCTGTCCGCGGCAGCCCGTGGCACATTGCAAGGTGAGTTGTCCGACTTCCCGAAAAACTCGGCAGAAAGCCGTGAAGTCTGCGCAAGTGGCGGCAACTGCGTCGGACATCCTGACGGTTCACGGCCTGGCACGGGCGAGCCCGGTGCGGGAGCGGCCGGCGCGGGAGAGCGCGGTGAGGGAGTTCTGCTCGCGACACTGCCCGGCGCTGAGCGGGAACGGACCATGGTGCAATATACTGCGGGCGTCTCAGCAGCGGCCAGGGATCGATTTTTTCAGCACACCTCCGGCTGGGACCTTTCCGTCCGGGAATTCAATGATGGCCCGACGCTGCCCGATCAGCGCGGTGCGATCCGAGGAACCTCGAACGATCCGCGGTACACCCCCGACCTGGTCCTGGGCGCGACGCTCGATTTACTGACTGGAGTTTCCACCGGACTGCCGGGGCCGCACGAAATCTGTCCGCTGCCTGGCGTTCGTCAGTCGTCGCCGGCCGAGGCATTTCGGCAGCGGGTGCGAAAATTGTTCTCTGCCGTGGACAAGCCGGTGTTCACTGCGGAAGAAGCTGTGGACGATGGCGTCCGCGAAGGGCGCAGCGTGGCGACATCCTGCCGGACGCTGCAGAATTCCCCGGGCCCGGCCACTTCGGAGCCGCGGGGGTGCTGCCGTGCAGCGGAACTCGACCTGACGGCCTGCAATGACGATTCACCCCCGCCCCCCGCCACCGATCATTCGGTGCGCAGCAGACTGCTGCACGTCA